>JACDBS010000073.1 GCA_013694795.1 Chloroflexota bacterium
CTCCTCGCGTGGCGGGGGGTTGCGATCGCCCATGCCGGCCTCACCCCGTGGCCGGATGAGCAGGGTCACGACCGACGCACGAGCGTGATGGTGGTGGCCGGGCTTCTCGTGCTGACCGTGGCCATGCACGCTTGGGTCGGTGGCGTCGTGCTCCAGCTCAATGACACGCTCGGCCAGGTCTTCGGCGGCACCGGGCGCCCGGGCACCGGCGTCGCGCCTCCCGACACCGGCGGCGGCGCCGAGCCGGACGAGCCGGTGAATCGGCCTGAGTACCGCTGGGACGGCACGGAGCGCATCAACGTGCTCCTGCTTGGAACCGATGCAGCGCCTGGGCGCGACGCGGTCCTCACCGACGTGGTCCTCGTCGTCAGCGTCGACCCCATCGCGCGCACCGCGGTCATGATCAGCGTGCCACGCGACACCGGGTTCTTGCCACTGCCCGACGAGTCGCTCTTTCCCGGCGGGCTCTTCCCCGAGAAGGTAAACGAGCTGGCGGCTCGCGCATCGGTGCAGCCAGAGGCGTGGTGCCCGGACCTGGCGGACGACGCCGAGGCCTGCGGGCTGCGCACCATCGAGCGCTCGGTCGGCCTCTACCTGGGCACCGAGATCCACCACTACGCGCTGGTCGACATGGCGGGCTTCGCCGAGATGATCGACGCGGTCGGCGGTCTGGACCTGTGCCTGCCGGGGAGCCTGGTTGATCCCCAATTCGACGGCAGCCTTGAGAATCGCGCGCTCGATGAGCCATTGATCCTGCCGTCCGGCTGCCACACGTACAACGGACTCGACGCGCTGGCTTACGCGCGCAGCCGCAAGGGCTGGATCGAGATGGCCGACGGCACGAAAGTGCCGCAGAACGACTTCGAGCGCAGCGAGCGCCAGCAGCGCGTCCTGCTCGCCCTGCGTCGAGAGCTGGCGGAAGCCGATACGCTGCTCGAGCTTCCCGGCATCCTGCGCGCCATCGGCCGCACGGTGAGCACCGACTTCCCGCGCGACCGCGCCGGCGACCTGGCCAGCCTGTTACCCCTCATCGCCGGACCGGACATCGAGCGCGTGGTCCTTGGCTACCCCGAGTTCGTCGATCTGCCGGCCCAGCCGGACGTGAACTACCTGCTCGTCCCCAGGCGCGAGGCGATCCGCGAGGAGATGGCCCGCATCTTCGGCTCGGAGCAGCTCAGCGGTTGGTATCTCGGAACCGATGCGACGGCCCCGGGCGAGGAGCCGGCGGCCGGGGCGTTGACCCCCTAGCTCACGCGGCCCAAGAGAACGGCAAGCACGCCCAGTCCGGCGGAGACGGCGGTGAGGGTGAGCATGGCGTCGCGCTGTGAAAGCCCACGCCGCAGGAGCTGATGGTGGATGTGGCCGCGGTCGGCCACGAAGAATGGCTCGCCGTTGGCGCCGCGCCTGATGACGGCCCACACCATGTCCGCGATCGGCACGCCAAGCGCGACGATGGGGACCCAGGGCGGCAGCGGAACGACGCCATCCTGGGTCAGCGCGATACCGACGGCGGCCACCACGAAGCCCAGGAACATGGACCCGGTGTCACCCATGATGATCGAGGCGGGGTGGAGGTTATAGGCCAGGAAGCCCACCGCCGCGCCGATGGTGGCCGCGATGATGGGGAGCGTGGGATCGATGCCGTCGACGGCGGCCAGCAGGCCGAAGGCGCCGAGCACGCTGAGCGCCACGCCGGCCGCGAGGCCATCGAGACCGTCGATGAGGTTGACGGCGTTGATGACTCCGACGATCCAGGCCACCGTGATCGGGAGCGCGAGCACGCCGAGATCCACCGTTCCCCACGGCAGATGCAGCCGATCCAGGCTCAATCCCAGGCCGAAGCCGATGAGGGCGGCGGCGATCTGGAAGGCCAGCTTCACGAGCGCGCGCGTGCCTCGCACGTCGTCGATCACGCCAAGCAGCCCGAGCAGGGCGACGCCCGCGAGGATGGCCGGCGCGCGGTTCGGCCGCAGGCTACCGACGGCCCCGAGGTCGGGCGACGCCAGCGTGGCGAGGCCGATCGCCACGCCGAACGCGATGATCATGGCAACCCCGCCCAGGCGGGGCACGGGCACCTGGTGCACCTTGCGGCCGCCCGGCATGTCCAGCAGCTCCAGCCGATGGGCCAGGGTGCGAACGATTGGGGTGACGAGCAGCCCGATGACGAGGGCGGCGGCGAAGGTGAGAGCGGTCAGCATCTGACCGCGATGGTAGCCTCGAATGTGGTTGGTCGGGGCGGCCGGATTCGAACCGGCGACCTCCTGCTCCCAAAGCAGGCGCGCTGCCAGGCTGCGCCACGCCCCGACGATGCGCGCAATGGTACGACGCGGCGACCGATGACGGCGACCGCCGCCCTTCAGGCTATGGCCAGAGCGCCCGGATCTGGCTGCGCACGGTATCGCTCACGACGCCGGTCCCGCCGATGATCAGCACGTTCGCCGGATCGAGCCGGCGAAGCTCGGCGGCCACGCTGGCCGGGAGGCTGTTCCCAACGAGCAGCAGCGGAGCGCCGTTTGCGCCGGCCACGGGACCGGCCGCCAGGCCGTCCGGATACGACGCCCCGGTGGCGACATAGACGTTCGACACGCTGTCCGCGGCGAACGTGGCGGCGCTCAGCGCCACTGCCGTGGTATAGCGATCCGCGCCCGCAATGCGCTGAACGGAGGCAGCGTAGGCGCCCAGCTGTCCCACGACGCCGTCACTCACTGCGCCGGTGCCGCCCATGACGATGATCTGGCTCGGGTGGAGCCGGCGAAGCTCGGCGGCCGTCGCGCCCGGGAGCGAGCTGGTGTTGGTGAGGAGGATGGGCGCGTTGGCCCGCGCGGCGGCGGCCCCGGCGGCCAGCGCATCGGGATAGTTGGCGCCGGTCGCGAGGTAGACGACGCCTGCGCCGGACGGGAAGGTGGCCCGGCTGATGGCCGCCGCGGTGGCGTACCGATCGGCGCCATACAGCCGCGTCACGCCACCGCTGGTGTAGCTGTTCAGCTGGGTGATGACGTTGTTCGATACGGCGCCCACGCCGCCCAGCACCACGATCCGGCCGGGGCGGAGACGGCCCAGCTCGGCAGCGGTGGGTACCGGCAGGGATCCGGCGGTGGTCAGCAGCAGCGGGCCGCCGCCCATCTTCGCGGCCGGCCCACCGGCCAGGGCGTCGGGGAACGCGCTGCCGGTGGCGATGTAGACCACCGGCACGCCGGGGGCGAAGTTGAATGCACTGACCGCCGCCGCGCTGGCGTATCGGTCAGTGCCGGCCAGGCGGAAGAAGGCCTTGCCGGTGGTGAAGGTCCACGTGGCGCCGGCGAAGGGATTTCCGACCGCATCGGTGATGGCGGAGCTCAAAGAAGCCGTGTAGGTGGTCTCGGCCCCGAGAGGGCTCGACGGTTGCAGGCTGGCACGACCCCACGCGTAGGAGACGCTGGCGCCGACCGGATTGCCGTCCGGACCGATCAACTGGAAGGACGAGCCGTTGAGGCCGCTCACGTCCTCGCTGAAGTCGGCCGTCACCGTCACGGCGTCATGGCTGACATTCGACGCGCCCGAGCCAGGCTGGGTGCTGACGAGAGTCGGCGGCACGTGATCCACGAAGGTCGGCGTCAGCGAGTAGGCGCTTTGACTTCCATTGGCATACCAGTTCGAGATGCTGACGAGGATGCGCGAGGGGCTGCTCACCGTGACCGATGCGAGCTCGGTGCCGGCCTCCGACTGATCGTCGATCCGCTGAAGCAGGCCGCCGGACGTGTTGTACAGCTCCACGATTGGATCGATTGGCAGGCCGCTCTTGTTCCACGGGTAGGCGCGCGTGTCGACGACGCCAGTGACGCTCACGTCCAGCCGGCCCGCACTGGGGAGGTCGACGGCGAAGACGTCAACATCGCCTGCGGGGTGCAATGACGGTCGGATGGTGACGCCAAGGCCAATGCCGCGCGCCGCGGCCAGGGTATTGCTGGGCTCGAGCGAGTCGCCTGTCGAAGGACCGGGGCCGGTCACGCTGGCGCCGAGCGCCCGGTAGGCGTTGACGCGGCCACGGCCGTATCGGTTGTCCATGCCCGGATAGCCGATGTCATCCACCGTGCTGAATAGGCGGTCCACGACCTGCTGCGCCGTGTAGCCCGGGTAGCGGGCGCGCATGAGCGCCACGACGCCGACGACGTTGGGGGTCGCGAAGCTGGTGCCGCTGATGTAGGTGTGGCTGCCCCACGTGTTGTGATTCGCGTAGGTGCAGACGTAGCAGTTGGTGGTCAGCACCGAGGAGCCCGGCGCGCTGAGGTCGACCTTCGGGCCGTAGCTGGACCAGTTGCTGAACTCGTCGTCGACCTGGGTCGCGCTGACGCTGATCACGTTGTCGAAGCTGGCCGGGTAGAAGTTTTCCTGGCGTCGATTGTTGCCGGCCGCACCGACCAGCACCGCGCCCTTGCTGAAGGCGTCGTTCACCGCGTCCTGCATGAGCTGCGAGTACGGGAAGCCGCCCACGCTCAAGTTGATCACATCGGCGCCCTGGTCGGCGCTCCAGGTGATGGCGGCCAGGAGGTCGGCGGTGCTTCCGGTACCCTCGCGGTTCATGATTTTGACCGGCAGGATCTTGTCGCTCCAGCTGACGCCGGCGATGCCGTAGCCGTCGTTTGCGTTGGCGGCGACGATCCCGGAGACCCAGGTCCCATGGCCATTGTCGTCGCTGGCATCGGTGTCGTCGTTGACGAAGTCGTATCCGGCGAGGAGGCGGCCGGCGAGGTCGGGATGGTCGTATTGCACGCCCGTGTCGAGCACCGCGATGACGTTCGATCCGCCGGTCGACAGGGACCACGCGTCGCGGACCCGCATCCGGTCGAGCGAGTACTGGCCGCCGGTCTGCGGGTCGTTCACCCCGACGGCCGACACGGCGCCTTCGTTGACGAGCTGAACGACGTAGTTCGGCTCCACCTGCTCCACCGATGGATCCGCCCTGAGCTCGGCAACGACCTGCGCGACCGGGCGACCCTCGGTCGATACCAGGGCCGGACCTCCCTCGCCCGGCGCTCCGAGCTCCACCTCGACCGCCAGGCCGTGCTCGCCGGCAACCTTGGCTCCGGTGCCCTCGCTGAACTGGACGATCACCTCACCTGGAATGATCTCGCCCGCGGCGGCAGTCGCCGGCGGGTCCGGCTCGTTCGCGGCAACGGGCAGTGCTGTGGCCACGAGAACGAGCAGGGCGAGGAGGATTGAGGTGGCTCGGGACACGCTGTGGGTACTCCGGTGCGGTTCGGTGAGGCGGGAGCCACTGCGGTGGACCCCCTTGAGGCCTCCGAACCGTACGTCTCCACCCTTTGCGGAACGACCGGACTATGGTCTACCGAGCCTGTAGGACCGATGGGCTAGTGTCCGAGCAGCTCCAGGAGGCGCGGCGTCGCCGCCATGACCGCCCGGCCACGGTGACTGATGCGGTCCTTATCACTCTCCGGCAGCTCGGCCGCCGTATGCCCGCCGGGCACCAGGAAGATCGGGTCGTAGCCGAAACCACCTCTGCCCCGACGCTCAAGGGCGATCGACCCTTCGACCGTGCCTTCGAAGATCTCTACGGCGGGGCCGGGCTCGCCGGGTGTGGCGACGGCCAGGGCGCACTCCATTCGCGCCCGACGATCCCCAACGTCCCGCAGCTTCTCTATCAGTTGGTCCGCCTGGTTTCCCGAGCCGCTTCCCCAGCGGGCGCTCCGGACGCCCGGCCCCCAGTCGAGCGCCGCGACCTCGATGCCGGAGTCATCGGCCACGGCGAGGAGCCCTGAGGCTCGGCAATAGGCCACCGCCTTGGCGGCGGCGTTCTCCGCGTAGGTGGCATGCGGCTCGGGAACTTCGAGCTCCAGGCCGATGTCCTCCGGCATCACGAGCTCGGCCGGCAGCTGCGCCAGCAGGCGTCGGAACTCGCGCTGCTTGCCGACGTTGGTGGTGGCGACGAGGAGGCGGGCCGTCACTCGCCGGGTGGTGCGTCGATGGCCGCGCGTTGCAGCGTGAACAGCTGTCGGATGCCGGCGGCCGCGAGATCAACCATCTGGTCCATCTGCTGGCGGCTGAAGGCGCCGTGCTCGGCGGTGCCCTGGACCTCGATCAGGCGGTCGTCATCGGTCATGACCACGTTGAAGTCGACCTCCGCGGT
>JACDBS010000098.1 GCA_013694795.1 Chloroflexota bacterium
CGCGCGACAGTTCGCGACCACCGCGTCGATGTCGCTCACGGTCCCGGACTGCATGTGCGCGAGCCCCTGGCGCTGGCGCCCGCTGCCGTGGACGACGCCCACCAACCGTCCGTCCGCATCCTGCTCGACACCGATGACCAGCGCCTTCGCGAACTCGGTGCCGATGTCGAGCGCTGCTATGGCCGGTGGGTCGGCTCCGCGGCCGGCTCGGCGCAGCCGATCGGTGACGCGAGCCCAGAGCTGCCCGGCGGCTGTCACGATGCGCTGATCAGGCCGACTCGATCCGCTTCAGCGCCTCGAGCGCCAGGCGTCCGGCCTCGCGCAGCGCCTCGTCAAGCCGCGACGCGTCGCGGCCACCGGCCTGGGCCAGATCCGGTCGTCCTCCACCGCCGCCGCCGATGATCGGTGCCGCATCTCGCACGATCGACCCCGAGTCGAACCCCTCCGCTGCCAGGTCGCGGCTGGCGGCCACCAGCAGTGACGGCTTGCCGTCGCTCGCGCCTCCCAGCACCGCGACGAAGCGGCCGGTCATGCCACGCAGATCATCCGCGAGTTCGCGCAGCGCGTTGGCATCCGCGTCGGCGAACGTCTGGATGACCACCTTCGCGCCGCCCGCATCCTGCGCGCCGTGCAACGCTGCCGCCGCATCCAGTCGTTTGGTCGAGGCGCTCGGAGCCTTCGCCGCCTTCTCAGCCTCGCGCAGGCGAGCAAGGAGCGCCTCGACCCGCTTCGGAACGTTCTCCTCGCGCTCGCCCAGCAACCCCGCAGTCGAGCGCAGCGCCTCCATCCTGTCGGCCACGAACTCGGTCGCTGCCTCACCGGTCACCGCCTCGATGCGTCGCAGACCGGCGCCGATGCTCGACTCGCCAGTGATCACGAACTGGCCAATCTGCCCGGTGGCCGCCACGTGCGTCCCGCCGCACAGCTCCTTGCTGTAGCCGTCGATCTGCACCACGCGCACTGATTCGGGCAGGTATTTCTCGCCGAAGAACATGTCGGCGCCCAACGCCTGCGCGTCCTCCATCTTCATCATCTCCGGGCGAACCGCCGCGTTTCGTCGGATCTGGGCATTCACCAGCCGCTCGACCTCGCGCAATGCCTCGCGAGGCGTGGCAGCCTGGGCCGGAAAGTCAAAACGAAGTCCCTCGGGCCCCACCCAGGATCCAGACTGCTTGGCCTGCTCGCCCAGCATGTCGCGCAGCGCCCGATGCAGCAGGTGCGTGCCGGTATGGTTCCGCGCGGCGCCCCAGCGGCGACGCTCATCGACCTCGGCGCGGACCGCATCGCCGACTGCGAGGGACCCGGCGAGCTCGCCAAGGTGGACAATGGCGTCGCCGGCCCGCTGCGCATCCTCCACGCGCAATCGTCCGTTGACGCCGATCAGCTCTCCGCGATCCCCGATCTGCCCGCCGCCTTCGGCGTAGAACGGTGTGCGATCAAGCACCACCGCGCCCGGCACCACGGCCAGGACCCGCAGATCGTCGGCGCTCGTTTCGTTCGGATAGCCGATGAACTCCGAGCGCATCGCGGCAATCTCGGCGTTCATTGTGAACCCGACGCGCTTCGCGCCGCGCGAGCGGTCGCGCTGCTCGGCCATGGCCGCATCGAACCCGGCCCGGTCCACCGCCACGCCGCGCTCTGCCGCGATCTCTACGGTCAGGTCGATCGGGAAGCCGAACGTGTCGTGCAGGCGGAACGCATCGGCCCCGCTGATGGCTTCTCCCGCTGCGACCAGCTCGTCCACGCGGGCGCTGCCGGCCTCGAGGGTGCGGGCGAATTTCTCCTCCTCGGCGCCGATGGCGTCGAGGATGTCCTCGCGCCGCTCGGCGACATGCGGAAAGGCGTCGCCCATGAGGTCGATCACCACTGCGCTCGTCTCGCGCAGGAACGGACCCCTGATGCCAAGGAGCCGCCCGTGGCGCACCGCGCGTCGCACGATCCGACGCAGCACGTAGCCGGGGCCCTCGTTCGAGGGCTTCACGCCCTCGGCCAGCAGAAATGTCATGGCGCGCGAGTGATCGGCGACGACCTGGTAGCTGAACCGCTCGCTCGCGACCGTCCCGGGGTCATGGCCGATGAACTGCGCCAGGCGATCGATGATGGGCACGAACAGGTCGGTCCTGTAGTTCGAGTCCACGTCCTGGATGACCGAGGCCAGGCGCTCCAGTCCGGTGCCGGTGTCCACGCTCTGCATGGGCAGCGGGGTGAGCGAGCCATCCGCGGCGCGTGCGAACTGCATGAAGACGAGGTTGCCGACCTCGAGCCAGCGCGGGCAGTGCTCGGAGTGGTCGGGGATGCACTCCGGCCCTTCGGACAGGTGCGCGCCGCGGTCGTAATGGATCTCGCTGCACGGACCGCAGGGACCGGTATCGCCCATGCGCCAGAAGTTCTTCTCATCACCGGTCGAGATGTTGCCCCAGCGCACGATCCGATCGGCCGGCAGGCCGATCTCATCGGACCATACGGCGTACGCCTCGTTGTCATCGGTGTAGACGGTGGCCGCCAGCCGGTCGGCGTCGATGGCGAACTCCTCGGTCAGGAGCTGCCAATGCCAGTGGATGGCCTCGCGCTTGAAGTAGTCGCCGAAGCTCCAGTTGCCGAGCATCTCGAACAGGGTCTGATGACGCGGCGTGCGGCCGACCTCCTCGAAGTCGTTGTGCTTGCCGGCCACGCGCAGGCAGAGCTGGGAGTCGACCGCGCGGACGTAGTCCCGCTTCTCCTCGCCGGTGAGCACGCGCTTGAACGGCGCCATGCCCGAGTTCACGAAGAGCAGCGTCGGGTCGTCACTGGCCAGGATGGGCGCAGATGGCACGCGCGTATGGCCGCGCTCCTCGAAGAAGCGCTGGAAGCGCTCGCGGATCTCGGCCGCGCTCATCGGCTGCATCGGTCCATCCATTCGTGGTTCACGGTGAGAGCCGGCGACCCCACCGGCTCTCGAGCTGCCTGGATCGGGTCGAATTGTGCGTGTCTAGAGTGCCTGGCCCTCAACGGTTTCGTAGTCGGAGACCATGCCGGCGCGCGCCTGCTCGGCGGCAACGCGGCCCTCGTTGACTGCCTCGTCCCACTCCGCCTTCTTGCCGTCGACGAATTCGCCGACCTGCTCGCGCAGCTCGTCACCGGTGCGTGGCGCGAGCAGCAGGCCCAGCGCGGCACCGATCAGCCCTCCGATCACGACGCCCGCCAGGAAGCTGCCGAATCCGGAATCCTTCATGAGTCGGGTGAATCCTCTCGCGTTTCCCACGATTCTACCGGCCGCGGTTCGGGGCGTCCCGCGGCGACGGTGATGCCGCCCGTGTCGAGGCTGTGCTGGAGCGAATTCATGAGGTCCGTCAGGCGGTCGAGCTTGACAGCCACGTCCTCGCTGAGCACCTCGACGTTGCTGGTCAGCTCCCGGGTATGCGCCAGGATGGGTCGGAGCTCCTTCTCGGTGGTGCGCGTGAGCCTGCGCAGGTCCTGCGTGAGCGCTCGCGACTCCTTGATGAGCGGCGTCGCCTGCCAGGCCAGGTAGACGAGCGCCCCGCCGGCAGCCACCACGCCGAGCCCGGCACCGATATTGAACACGGTCAGGGCGGAATCCATGCGCGGGACTCTACACCGCGCGCCACGGCTCGTTGGCCCGGGTCGCGGCGCCGCGAGCCCGCTACTCCTCGATCCGGATGGGTCCCAGCGCAGCCAGGAGCGTGACCGCCACCATGAGCACCTGGGCAGCCAGCGAGGCCGCGACGATGTTCATGTCTCCGATGCGCAGCAGCTCCAGCCCGACGCGCTCCCCGACCTCGTCACCGATGAGGACGCCGATGATGGCCGCGCCACCCAGTACCGGCACGATGCGGCCCCATCGGCCGCGGATGGCGATGAAGACGAGCAGGTTGATGAGCGCAAGCAGCGGGACCCACAGCAGCCACGGCCCGAGCGTCATCGGCGGTCAGCCCTGCGCTCGGCTGATGCGCCCCCCGCCCAGGCACTCCTCGCCGTCATACAGCACGGCCGCCTGGCCGGGCGCGGGCGCCCACACCGGCTCCGCGGTCTCGACAACGAACCGATCTCGGCCGAGCATGGTGATCTCGGCCGCCACATCCGGGGCACGGTGCCGGATGCGGACCGATGCGTCGAAGCGCTCCTTCGGCGCCTCGCCCGCGGTGAAGCGCGTGCCGTCAACCGTGAATGTGCGCTGCGCGATCTCGGCGCGGCGGCCGATGACCACGGTGTTCGTGGCCGGCTGCACCTCGCGCACGTAGACCGCCTCGCCCAGCGCGACGCCCAGCCCGTGCCGCTGGCCGACGGTGTAGTGAGCGTACCCGGTGTGGGTGCCGACACGGGTGCCATCGGCGTCGATGATCGGTCCGGGAT
>JACDBS010000077.1 GCA_013694795.1 Chloroflexota bacterium
GTCCTCGCGCGGCTCGCGACGCATCATCGGCGCCAGGCCGTCGCGCTGGCCGAGCGCCACGGCCGCGTCGCGGAGGGCGCGGTACTCGAGCAGGCGCCGGCGAAGCTCCTCCTCGTCGGGCTCGTCGCTTCCGGTCGGCAGTGGCGGCAGCGGCTCGGCGGGAAGCATCCGTTTTGACTTCAGGAAGATGAGATGCGCGGCGATGCCGACGAACTCGGACAGGTTGGCCGCATCCACCGGGTGCCGGGCGAGATGCTCGACGTACGCGTCCGCCACCTCGGCCAGCGGCACGGTCAGCACGTCGAGCTGGCGCGACTCGATCAGGTTCAGCAGGAGCTGAAGCGGTCCCTCGAAGACCGGCAGCACCAGCGAGAACTCGACGTCACCGATGGGAAGCGCGACGGCGGCCGCTCCCTCGACCGGGATCGGTTCGAGGCCGTCAGCCGGCGTCATCGGCAACTTTCAGCGCAGCCAGCAGGTGCGCATCGGCCTCGTCGAAGGTGCCGCGGATGAAGGCGCCGACCCGAGGCGAGCAGCCTGACTCCTGGGCCAGGTCGGCCGACATCGGGGCGTGGTGCAGGTAGAGGTGAAACGGGTGCCGCCATGAGCCCGAATCCGGGCTGGCCAACCGCCGCAGCAGAGCGGGAGAGATGCGCTCCAGCAGCACGCCGGTCACGCGGTGCACAAGGCGCATGCGATGACCCTTGGCCGCGTCGTGCAGCAGGGCCGCCGAGAGCAGCTCGGGATCGTCATTTCCGCCGATCACCAGCCTATGCGCCACGTCGAGCGCGTGACGCCGATCCGCCGCCGGCATGGACTCGAAGAGCGCAAACGCCGCTGGCGGGAGGACGCGTCGAGCGAAGCCCTCCTCTGCGGGATCCACCCGGGCGCGGACGTGCGCCATGAACTGCCCGACCCTATGCACCGATCAGGACCTGGGCGAGCGGCGCCACCGGGGCAAGGAGCACGGAGAGCGGACCGCCCGGAAGCAGGACAAGGAGCAGGAGCACGATGATGCCGTACGGTGCGTAACGCTGGACGCTGAAGGCGGCCTTTGGCGGCAAGAAGGCGAGGAGCACGTTGTAGCCATCCAGGGGCGGGATGGGGATCAGGTTGAAGAGCGCCAGGAGCAGGTTGAAGTAGACGATCCAGAAACCGATCTCGAGCACGAAGCCGCTGGAGCCGCTCATCTCCAGCACCCGGTACAGGACCGCGGCGACAACCGCCACAATCACGTTCGCAATGGGTCCGCCGGCGGCGACCATGGCCATGCCGATGCGGCCGGGCCGCAGGGCGTAGACATTGACGGGCACCGGCTTGCCCCAGCCGAACCCAGCGATAACGAAGACGAGCGCGCCCAGCGGGTCGATGTGCGCCACCGGGTTGAGGCTGACGCGGCCCAGCGCGCGCGGCCGATGATCACCGAGCAGGTCGGCGATGAAGGCGTGGCTGAACTCGTGGAACGTGATCCCGACGACGAGCGCCACGGCGATGCCGGCGATCTGGGCCGCGGTGAAGTCGCCGAACAACATGTCGCGCGGGTCAGGCCAGCCGCGGGAGGAGGTCGCCCAGCAGCGTCACCATGCGCTCCGCGCCGACCTTGCCCATCTCGATCACCTCGTCATGGGTGGCGCCGGCCTCGACATCGTCCGTGGCCTTGTTCGTGATCAGGCTCAAGCCAAGCACCCGGACGCCAGCGTGGCGCGCCACGATCACCTCGTGCGCGGTGCTCATGCCGACGGCGTCGGCGCCCAGGCCGCGCAGCATGCGCATCTCGGCGCGCGTCTCGTACGACGGTCCGGACAGCATGATGTAGATCCCCTCGCGCAACGCGACCCCCGTCCGCTCGGCGGACTCGAGCGCCGCGGCGCGCAGCGCCGGATCGTACGCATCGGTCATGGGTGGAAAACGCGTTCCGAAGCGATCGAGGTTCGGGCCGGTGAGCGGGTTGTCGCCCGACATGTTCAGGTGGTCGGCAATGAGCATCACGTCGCCCGGATCGAACGCAGGGTCGAGCCCTCCGGCCGCGTTCGTGACCACCAGCGTCTCGATCCCCAGCGCGATGACGGCACGCAGGAGGAGCGTCGCCTCGCGCTGCGAGTAGCCCTCGTACGGATGGGCACGTCCTGACGCGATGAGCATGGGCATGCCCGCGACCGTACCGGCCACCAGCTCACCCGCGTGACCCGGCACCGACGAGCCCGGCACGTTCGGGATCTGGTCGTAGCCGATGCGGAGCCGCGGCTCGTCATCCAGCAGCTCCACCACGCCACCCAGCCCTGAGCCCAGCATGGCGGCAAGGCGAGGGTGCTCCAACGCCGGCTCGGCAGCCAGGCGCGCGCGGACGACCTCGGTGGCCTCCGAGATGCGCCGATCAAGCTCCGCGCCGCCGAGGGATGGGTCTCCCACCTACATCCGCTCCAGCAGATCGCGCTTCTTGGCCTCGTACTCCTCGGGCGTGATCAGCCCCTTCTCGCGCAGGCCCGTCAGGCGCTCCAGGGTCGACCCGAGGTCGTCGGCCGCGTTGCGTTCGGGAGCGGCGGGCGGCGGCGCGGCGGCCCGCGGGGCATCGGGGACATCGTCGCCGTGGATCGCCACGCGGTCGGATCCGGCTCGCGGCGGCATCGGCTCCGCGCGCTGCATGTCCGGTGGAGGCCCGGCGCGCTGGTAGCGTGGCTGAGCGAGCTCCGGCTGCTCCAGCATCTGCTTCTGATCGAACATCGCCTTCTTGAACCGCACCGGGTCGGCGATCATCGGGAAGTCGGCCGTGTTGGTGCCGCCCGCCTCCTCGGCGGCGGTCAGGATGTCGAGCGTGCCGAAGCCGAAGATGCGGCCGAACACGCTCTGGTCCAGCCGCGCGTCGTTGATCTTCTCCAGGCTCGAGTCGGAGACGCTCTTGTTGAGCACTCCCTCGGCGCGGATGACGCGCCGGGTGGTGATGAGCCACTCCTGGTTCCGCCAGTCCCATAGCACGAAGCCCACGTAGCCGATGGCGCCGAGCAGCCCAGCCACGGCGATGATGGTCAGGACGCCATCGACCGTCTCGTTGACGACCACTTCGGACCCCGACAGGAAGATGACCAGGGCAAGCGCCACGATGGCGACGAGGAGCCAGACCCAGGTGCGCGCGATGATCGCGAACCAGTGCTGGCGGCTCTCGTAAACGACCTCCTCGTTGCGACTGAGGAGGTTTCGCGCGTAACTCATCGGCTTTGGGGCCTCCGCTTCATGCTCTCGGATGTGCCCGCGCGTAGACCTCGCGGACGCGCTCGCCGGTCAGGTGCGTGTAGAGCTGGGTGGTGCTGATGCTAGCATGGCCGAGCAGTGCCTGGACCACACGCAGGTCCGCGCCGCCCTCCAGCAGATGGGTGGCGAAGCTGTGCCGGAACGTGTGGGGCGACACCCGCTCCGTCACGCCGGCAACCTCCGTCCAGCGCTTCACCAGGCGCCACACCGACTCGCGCGTCATCCGCCTTCCTCGTTTCCCGACGAAGACGGCCGGCGTCGGCTTCCCGGCCGTCCAGGTCTGGCGTGGACCGATGCGATACCGATGCAGTCGCTCCCGCGCCTCGTCCCCCATGGGCACCCGCCGCTCCTTGTTGCCCTTGCCGATGACGCGCACCTGCTGGCCCTTGAGATCCACGCGATCCGTGTCGAGACCCACGAGCTCGCTGACCCGCAGGCCGCAGGCGTACAGCAGCTCAAGGATGGCGCGGTCCCTGATGCCGATCGGCTCCTCCGCCGACGGCGCGTCCAGGATGCGCTCGACGTCGTCGGGGGCCAGCACGTCGGGGAGGTAGGTGCCCGGCTTCGGCGCATCCACCAGCGCCGGCACGTCCCGCGTCGCATGGCCCTCGCGCAGGGCGAAGCCATAGAAGCTGCGCACCGCGGCCGACTTGCGAGCCTGGGTGCTGCCTTTCGCACCGGCCTTCTGGAGCGCGGCGATGAACTCGAGCAGTGGCTGCGGATCGTCGCGCCACCTGGTGCCGGCGTGCTCGCCGAACTGCGCCAGGTCGCGGCGGTAGGCGGCGATGGTCAGCGGCGAGAGTCCCCGCTCCACGCGCAGCTCGACCAGGAACGCGTCGACGGCCGGCTGCAGCGCGTTCTCAACCATCGTGCCTCCGTGGTGTGCGACCCTCACCGCGCCGCCCTGAGCAGCGCCACGGCGGCTGCCTGCGCCTCCTCGCCCGCTCCCTCGCCGGCCAGCATCGCGGCAAGCTCCGCCGTTCGCTCGGACGGATCGAGGAGGCGCGCCTCGGTCATGGTGCGGCCGTCAATCACCCGCTTGGAAACCACGAGATGCGTATCGGCGTGGGCGGCGATCTGCGGGAGGTGGGTCACGCACAGCACCTGGTGGTGGGCGCTCAACGCGCGCAACCGCTCTCCGACGGCTGAGGCATTGCGGCCGCCGACTCCGACGTCGATCTCGTCGAACACGAGGAGCGGCGTTTCATCGGCGGCGGCCAGCACGACCTTGAGCGCCAGCGAGAGGCGGCTCGCCTCACCCCCGGATGCGATGCGCCCCAGCGGTCGCGGCGGCTCGCCCGGATTGGGCGCGAAGGTGAAGGTGACGCGGTCGGCGCCCCCGGGCCCCGGCTCGACCGCCTCGATCTCGACGCCGAACGCTTCGGCGGGCAGTCCGAGCGGCGGCAGCTCCTCGTTGACCGCGTCAGCCAGTCGCTTCGCGATGGCCCGGCGCGCCACGCTCAGGGACTCCGACATCAACTCCAGCGCCGTGCGGCGTTCCGCTTCCTCCGCGCGCAGCCGATGGCGCTCGCCTTCCTGGTTCTCCAGCAGCTCGAGCTCATCGGCGGACGTCTCCCCGAAGGCAAGGACCGCGTCGAGCGAGTCGCCGTACTTGCGGCGCAGGTCGTAAAGCAGGCTGAGCCGCTCCTCGGCGGCCGTCCGGCTCGCGGGATCGAGGTCCACCGCCTCCGCCACGTGGCTCGCGTCGCGCGCCAGCTCGGAAGCCTCCACGGCGAGCGCCGAGGCGCGATCCGCCAGCGAGATGAAGCGGTCGTCGTGCTGGGCCGCTGTCGCCAGGCCGCGTTCCGCGGACGAGAGCGAATCGCTCGCACCTCCGTCATCGCGCAGGGCGGCCACCGCCCCTGAGGCCGATCGTGCGATCGTCTCCGCATGCTCGGCGGCGCGGAGCTGGTCCTCCAGCTCCGTGTCCTCCCCCGCCCGCGGCGCCGCGGCGACGATCTCGTCAACCTGGTGGCGGAGAAGCTCCACTCGGCGCGCCAGCTCGTGGACATCGGTCAGGAGCTCGGTCGCCGCCGCGGTGGTCGTTCGCCACGCACGGTGCGCCTCCGCCACGGCGTGCACCATGTCCGCGTGGCCGGCGAAGCCGTCCAGCAGTGCCAGCTGGCGCGCCGGCTCCAGGAGTCGCTGCTGATCGTGCTGCCCATGGATCTCGCCCAACCGCGCGCCAAGCGCGGCCAGCCCGCCAACGGTGACGGCCCGGTCATTGAGGCGCGCCAGCGATCGCCCATCGGCCCCGACCTCGCGTCGCACGATGATCATCCCTTCGCCCGCCGCCACGACCTCGGCCAGCGGGTCATCCTGGGCGATCGACGGGGCGTCGAAGATCGCCTCAACACGCGCCGTATCGGTCCCGGCGCGAACCTGGTCCGTGCTGGCGCGCGCGCCGAGCGCGAGGGCCACCGCGTCGACGACGAGTGACTTGCCCGCCCCGGTCTCGCCGGTCAGCACGCTGAACCCCGCGGACAGCGAAAGGTGCACCGACTCGACCACGGCAAGGTTCTCGACGGTCAGCTCGCGCAGAGGCATCGGGCTAAGTATCGGGCTAGTAGGGCAGCAGCGATGCCTTCGTGCGCAGCAGGTCGTAGAACGGGGTGCTGCCTGCCAGCTGGACCATGCGCAGCGGCTCGGGCAGAGCGCGAACCTCCACGCGGTCGCCCACCGCCATCGGTAGATCCGTCTGCCCGTCCAGGCTCACGAGCGCGCCGTCCTGCGCCTCGCGCAAGGTCAGATGGACCACGTGGTCCTCGCCGGCCACGACGCTGTGCAGCGGGGAGAGGTAGGCGGCGACGGGCGTGATGACCATGTTGCGCAGGCGCGGGTCGAGGATGGAGCCCCCGGCGCTGAAGCTGTAGGCCGTCGAGCCGGTCGGCGTAGCGACCACGACGGCATCAGCGACATAGGTCGCCAGGTGCGAGCCGGACACCTCC
>JACDBS010000123.1 GCA_013694795.1 Chloroflexota bacterium
TGGCCCTGATGCCGGTCGGCGACGACCCTGAGGTCGGTCGTTGGCTGGCCGCGCTGCAGGACGGCCGGCGCGACACACTGCGCGAGCTGGATGGCGTGACGCCACCGATGATCGACTGGTATCCAGAGGCGCCGCTCAACAGCATTGGAACGCTGCTCTATCACATCGCCCTGATCGAGGCCTCCTGGGTGGCCGAGGAGATCCTTGACGCTGGCGAGCCAGTTGAGCTTGCGGCGTTGCTGCCATGGCCGGATCGAGAGGCTGGTGACGGAGCGGGAACTGAGCGCCACCTGTCGCGGATCGATGGGCAATCCCTGAACGACCATCTCGAGCGGCTGGCGGGCGTGCGCACCTACGCACTCGAGCATCTGAAGCCGATGACGAACGAGGATTTCCATCGGGTCCGAGCTCTCGAGGACTACGAGGTGGCACCCGACTGGGTGCTCCACCACCTCCTCCAGCATGAGGCGGAGCATCGGTCTCACATTGCCCTGCTGCGGGACACGTTTCCCGGACCGTGAGGTTCATCAGGCGCTTTCTACCCGAAGGCGCGGCGGTCCTATCGGTCCTCATCTTCGGCAGCTACGTCCTGGGGCTTGTTCGGGACCGGATCTTCGCTCGCACCTTCGGCGCCGGCACCGAGCTGGACGCATACAACGCGGCTTTCGTGCTCCCGGAGCTGCTGCTGGACGTGCTGGTCGAAGCCGGGCTGGCGGCCCCATTCATCCCGATCTTCCTGCGGCTGCGCGCCTCGGCTGATGCCGAGGAAGGATACCGATTCGCGCGCACGATCCTGACCGGCGCCGTGGCGGTCATGGGCATCGCCGCCGTGCTGATGTTCGTCTTTGCCGAGGCGACCACCGGCTTCATCGCGCCGGGCTTCAGCGGTGAGCAACGCGAGCTCTACGTCTCCCTCTTCCGCGTCATGCTGGTCACGCCCATCCTGTTCGCCGCATCATTGACGCTGGGCCAGGTTCTCCTCGCCGAGCAACGGTTCTTCTGGTATGGCATCGCGCCGCTGCTCTACAACGGCGGGATCATCATCGGCACGGTGGTGTTCAGCGACTCGCTGGGCATCTACGGACCGGCCATGGGCGCGGTCATCGGTGCGACGATCCACCTGGGCAGCCGGTTCATCGGTCTGCGCGGCAGCCGCTTTGGGGTCCGCCTCGGGTGGGAGGCGCGAACGTCATCGGTGCGAGAGTTCGTGCGGCTCATGCTGCCCAAGATGGTCAGCCATCCGGTGGAGCCGATGACGTTTCTCTTCTTCACTTCGGTCGCATCGGGCCTGGCGGCCGGCAGCGTCACCGCCGTGAGCTTCGCGCGGAACTTCCAGAGTGTACCGGTCAGCCTGGTGGGCGTGGCCTTCGCGCTGGCGATCTTTCCCGCATTGTCCACGGCTCACGCCACCGGAGACCGTCGTGGCTTCCTGCTCCTGCTGCGCACGAACCTCGTGACCATTGGGCTGCTCACCAGCGTTGCGGCCATCGGACTGTTCGTGGCCGGCGAACTGGCGATCCGGGTATTGCTGGGCGGGGACGCCTTTGACGAAGCAGACGTGGCGCTGACGGCCACCGTCCTGGGTGCCTTCGCGTTATCGGTCCCCTTCGAGAGCCTGGCGCACCTGCTCAGCCGGGCGATCTACGCGACGCGCCACACGCTGCTCCAGGTTCTCGCCTCGCTGGGCGGCCTGGGGATCACCGTGGCCGCGACCATCACCTTCGTGCCGGCGCTTGGAATCGTGGCCATTCCGCTCAGCTTTGCCATCGGCCAGGCGGGAAAGGTGGTCCTGTTGGCGCTGGCGTTGGCCGTGCGGCTCCGCGGGTGGCGCGCAGTCACGGCAGGTGATGTTGCGGTCTAGCGGCGGAGGTGTCGTCATTCGTGAGTGGCATGCACGCAAGGCGAAGCCAGCGGCGGATCACTAACGATGCAGCGCGCGGATCGAGCGTGGTGAGCGCGCTCGACCCGCCGCGTCGACGCTCCGGAATCGCCTAGCGGGCGCGTGGCGGGCGCGTGACGACAATTTATGTGCGCCACACGGACCGTCGAGCGGCGTATCGGCCGCGGCAGCTAGGAGCGGGGCGTGGTGGGAATGAGGACCACGAATCGGCCGTCGCGGTCGGGATAGGCGCCCTCGGGGCGTGTCCAGCCCGGTCCGATCGCTTCATACGGCGGCGGACCACCGTGCACCGGCCAGTTGCGCTCGAGCTCCGCGAGGTTCTCGAAGTTGCCGGGGCCGTCGGAGGGGCCCCAGATGGATGAAACGCGCGGGTACCACGGATCCAGGATGTAGGCGCCGCTGATGAAGGCGTCGGCGAACAGGGTGGGATCCGCATCGGCACGAAAGCCGGTCATGACCCATGTGTGGGCGCCCCACCACGGGAACATCACGACGGGCTTGTCCATTTGGCTGATGGCGATGGCCGAGTCGCGCAGCGCATCGGTGTACGAGCTGTAGGCGCGAATCTCATAGCCGGGCTCGCCATAGGCGGCGAGCGCCAGGGAGACGGCAGCCGGACCCCAACCGCCGTTGAGGCTGTCATCGAGAGACTCCCATTCGCCGATGCGGTCGTGGATCTCCGTCTGGAACGCGTTGGAGCTGTTCCCCAGTCCGAGGATGGTGAGCACCATCTGCGTGGCGGCAACGGCGCAGTCCTTGTCGGTGATCTGCGAGGTGAAGACAGCGTCGTGGTCGTCCACGACCGTGATGTCGACGGCGGTGCGTACCAGGGGCGTTGGGGACGGAGTGGGGGAGGCGGACGGCCGGACCGTGGGTGCCAGCGTGGGCGTCGGTGACGCTGTCAAGCTTGGCGCCGGCGTGACGACCACCGTCGGAAGGGTGGACCGGTCTGGCGGCGGATCCACGAAGGTCTCGATTCGAGAAGCAAGGCGGTCGAATCGCTCGCCCATGCCGAGCACGTTCGCGCGCACCACGGTGAAGCCGGTGGCGAACAGGAACGCGAGGATGAGCAGGGCGAAGAGCCAGCGTCGTGGCACGCGACGCGGCGATCTGGAGTTCATGTACGTGTGCGGAGGATGACAGGCGGATGGGCCTTCGGCAACATAGACCGATGCTCACGCGGCCCTGTCTCGTGCTCGCCCTGCTCGTGGCGGTGGGAGTGTCCGCGCTGGCGCCGGTCCCCGCCCATGCGGCCACCACGACGCGCGTTTCGCAGCACTACACGATCAGCGCCACGCTCGACGTGGTGGCCGGACGGCTGGATGCCGTGGAAGAGCTGGAGCTCACCAACCGGTCGGCGGCCGCCATTGACCACGTCAACCTCTCGGTGGTGCCACGGGCGCTGGGCTACCTGACCATGGACGAGCCGATCACCGTGGATGGCGAGGAGGTCGAGACGGAGTGGACGACGTCGATCAACCTGCGCGTGCCGCTGGACCTGGCACCGCGCGGGACTGCGCTGATCACCATTCCATTTCGCCTGGACGTTGGGCTGAGCCCGGACGCCTTCACGGCGCGCCTCAGTCACGCCAACGGCGTGCTCAGCTTCGGCCAGTGGTTCCCGATCGTGTCGACGGAGCACGAGGTCTACGGCCTGGGCGACCCGCAGATCTCCTTCACCGCCGATGCCATCCGGCTGGAGCTTGAGACGACCAGCGCGCTGGACCGTGACGCCGTCGCCTGCCCGGGCCTGGTGACCGCGCCGGAGACAACCGGCACATCCTGGACCTGCGAGTCGACCGACGTGCGCGACTTCAGCTTCGTGGTGAACCCGCGCTTCCGGCTGACCGAGCGCGACGTCGGCGGCACCGCGTTGCGGGTCTACACCGAGACCGTATCGGGCGCCGTGACGGCGGACCTGGCACAACAGGCGCTCATCGGTCTGTCGGAGGCCTTCGGAGCGTACCCGTGGGAAGATCTGGTGTTGGCGGAGGTCGGTTCCGGCGGTGGCTTCAGCATGGAATACCCGCGCATGATCCACCTCACGCGCGACAAGGTCGCCGATATGTACGTGGTCTCCCACGAGGTCGCGCACCAGTGGTTCTACGCTCAGCTGGGAAACGACCAGCAGCGCGAACCCTGGCTTGACGAGGGGTTCGCGGACTTCTCCGCGCGCTACCTGATGGGCATCGGCGAGAACCAATGCTCGACGCGCCCCGTCAACAGCGCGGTCTTCGCCTGGGTCGCCGACGCCACCACCGGCGGCGACTGGACAAGCTGCGACGGCTACTTTCACGCCGTCTTCTACCGCGGCACGGAGTTCCTCACTCGTGTGCGTGCCGCGATGGGGGACGAGGCCTTCTTCGGCGCCATGCGCGACTGGGTCTTGCGGCACCGGTTCGGCTTCACCACTGGTGACCGCCTGCTTGGGCACCTGGCTTCCAGGACCGATGCGGACCTCACCCCAATCTTCGACGCCTACCTCGTGGACTACGAGGTCGTCCTGCCCAAGCGGCCGAGCGCGCTCCTCAAGACGCTGTGATCCCCTCCAACTGGCCTACTCAGCGGCAAGAGCCGTGAGCACATGGGCGATCGCATCGGCCATCTCCTCGAGCGTTGCCAGGTCGATGTTGTCGAGCGTGTCGCAGGCGCGGTGGCTGCACGAATCCGCCGGCTCGCCGGCGATGGCGCCGAACCTCGCGGCCTGCGCATCGGTCACCGGCTCGATCCCACCGCTGAACAGCCCGCCGGTCGGGATGCCGGCTTCGATGAACGGACCGTGGTCGGAGTCGCCCTCGAGGTCGATCCGCTCCCAGGCCAGGCCCGCGCCCTCGAAGTAGGTGGCGAAGAGCTGGGTGAGCGCCTCGGACCCGCGTGCCGCGCCGGGCTCGTCGTAGACAAGGCGGACGGCGTTGGGTGAGCCGATCATGTCGAAGTTCAGATAGGCCGCGATCCGTTCGCGCTCGTCCGGCTCGAGGCCGTCCAGGTAGGCGCGCGAGCCGAACGGGCCGCCCTCCTCCGCGCCCCAGAAGGCGAACCGAACGGTGCGGGCCGGCTGGGGCAGCTGGCGGAGCCGCTCCGCAATGACCATCAGGGCGGCCACGCTCGACCCGTTGTCGTTGATGCCGGGGCCCGCCGCGACCGAATCCAGGTGCGCGCCGAGTATGACCACATCGACGCGTGCCCCGGCCAGCTCCGCGATCAGGTTCGCGCTCGCGACACCGCCCGCCGTCAACTCCCGCCGATCCACGGGATAGTCAGCGGAGCGGAGCAGGCGCTCGACGTAGGAGACCGATGCATCGAAGCCGGCAGAGCCGGTCGCGCGGTGCCCGCCATGTTCGTCAGCGATGCGCTGAAGCTCCTCGAGATGCGCCAGCATGGCCTGGCCGTCCACCAGATCGGCCAGGGAGATCTCCGAGGCGCCGGCCGTGGCATGCGCCGTAGGGGCAGGCTCGTTGCTGGCCGGTCCGAGCGTTGATGCCGGGCCGACGGTGGGCGCGCGCGACGTAGGAGTCAGGGACTGAGGCGCAGGCGCGCTGGTGCATGCGGACACGAGCGCGCACGCCGCAGCCAGGCAGCGGACCTTCCGTATCAACCCGGCCGCGGCCTCCGCCCGACGAACTCAAGGAAGCCGATGTCGCCAGGTGAATGGCCGGCCCTGGTCAGGAGCACTGCGGCCTCGCTGAACTGCTGGATCCCGTGGCTGACGAGGTGCATGACGTAGTGCCACAGCGGCTGGCGGTCCTCGTTGCGTACCGGCGAGGCATCGAGGTCCGCATCGGTCAGGGAGGCGAGCCAGGCGCGCATGTCCGCCTCGTCTCGTCGCCAGTGCTCGACGACGGACTCCAGGGTGGGGTAGTCCTCGGCCTTCAGCTCGGCGTCCGGACCCCACTCCTCCCAGTCGGCGCCCTTCAGGCGCTCGCGCCAGCTCCACTGCACGTCGAGCTCGTGGACGAGCGTGGCGCGCAGGTCGCGGTTGCTGACCGTGTCGGTCGATCTGAATTCCGCTGTCGTGAGGTCGGCGGTGGCGGCCATAACGACATCGCGAGCCCAGTACAGGTAGTCGAACAGCGTGGTGGCTTCACTCGTGCGCATCGGTCCAGTGTGGCACGGGATTCCTATCAGATTGCATGGGTGGAAACGCAGCGCGGGAATCGGGCTCGGTGAACTGACGCGAATTCACCCCAGGAGAGGATCCGACGGATTGACCGGCGCGCCGCGCTCGGCTGCTGTCATGCCGCATGGCGCGACCTATTCTTACTGTCTCCGCCCAGGGCGACACGCCGAGCGCTGTCGTCCGCCGGATCATCGGTCAGCGGCGCTGGCGCATCCGCGTCGACACGCATGATCAGGATTTCGCGCGGAGCCTCGGTCAGGCTGCTGAACACGAAGGCGGTGCTGTCGGCCGCCCAGCTTGGCCCCTGGTCGGCGGGCAGGGAAGGGTAGACCAGTCGATCGTTCGAGCCATCGGCGCGCGAGAGGTGGAGCCCGTCGTCGGCGCCGTACGCCAGCCATACTTCATCCGGCGAGGGCCAGTGGGCGAACGCGGGCACTGGCTCTCCCAGGAGCTCTGGGGTACCGCCGTCCGCGCCGACGATCCAGGTGCGCTGCGAGTCCCTGGACAGATCGGTGTCGCGATCGCTCACGAAGAGGTGCCGCCGTCCGTGGTGAGCTGCTCGATCAGCCGGGTTGGTTGCGCGCCTGGCACGCGGCGAGCGCGTCATCCAGCTCCCAGAAGGTGCCCAGGCGTTCGAAGATCCCATCGGTCAAGTAGGCGCCGAGCAGGTACTGAGCTTGCTCCTGCCACCAGTACAGCTGATAGACTCGCTCATCCGGAGGCAACAGGAATGTTGCCCACTCGCGGCGGGCCGAGGGACGGATATCGGTCGCCCCGATGGACTCCAGTCGGCCGGTGAGCGACTCGGTCCGACGTTGCTCGCCCGTTTCCGAATGGTTGAACGGCTCGTCGCTGACCGTCGTTGCGACGACATTGAGGAGCTGGTCCAGGCCAAAGGGCTTGAGGAGGATGGCCGCGAAGGCGGCCGCCTGGGCACGCTCCGTTCCTCCTGCCTCGGCTTCGCGGGCGTCATGCGAGTGGCCGGTCAGCATGACGACCGGAATGGGGCGTTGCCGGAGGTGAACGCGCGCCGCCTCCAGCCAGCCCTGTCCATACTCGGCGTGCCCCGCGCCGTCCAGCAGGATGAGATCGGGTTCCAGTTGACCGATTGCGGTGCGGAACGACTCGTCTGACACATCCGAGAGGACATGAACGGCATATCCCTCGTCGCTGAGGATGGCTGCGATGACCTCACCCACGTCCTCGTCGTCGTCCACCACCAGGACGGAGTGGCCCTCGGGGCTGCTCATGCAGGCAGTCTACTCCACGATCAGCCAGCGCTTGCTGTGCGTTCCCTCCTCGAAGCGCAGCGTCGTGATCATGTCGATTTCGTCGTTTCCCGTTCGTTCTATCGGCGACCATTGACACGAAGGAGGAAGCGATGAAGGGCCTGCTAGGGTGAGGAGATGAGCAGATCCTTGCTGGCGGACGCCTTCGGCCACCACGTCTGGGCGACGATCCGGTTGATCGATGCATGCCTCGCGCTCCGCCCGGCGCAGCTCGGTACCGCCGTCCCTGGGACCTACGGTTCGATCCTCGAGACGATGCGCCACGTCGTCGGGGGCGACTGCTGGTACCTGTTCTACCTGACCGGTGAGCGCTCACTCCTTGTCGACGAGGATCACTCTGGCCTCGGAGAACTGCGGGCCGCGATGGAGGTCAACGGCGCCGCCTGGTTGCGGCTCCTGGGAGAGGACCTCGATCCGGATGCCGTCCTGCGAGAGGTCGACGAGGACGACGGGTACGAGAAGCATGCGCCGATTGGTATCCGGCTGGCGCAGGCGCTGCATCACGGGACCGATCATCGGAGCCAGATCTGTACCGCGCTCACGGCGCTCGGCGTGGCACCGCCGGCAATCGATGCCTGGGACTTCGGCCTCGCCGACGGCCGCGTCATCGAAGTCCCACCGACCTCATGACCGCGCATCACCGAGCTGAACATTCGTGGGTGGGTGCGCAGTCCGTGTCCTGAGAGGCGCCCTGGGTGCCCGATGCTGCGTCCCGAGATGCCTAGCGAAGCCTGTCGTAGGCCGCGATGGTGAGGAACTCCGCGAAGTCGTTGGCGAGGACGAGCTCGTCGAGGAGGGCGGCGGCATCGGTCCAGGGGTGGTCGGGAAGCGAGGAGCGCAGGGTGGTGAGCTCCTCGTCGCGGATGGCGGTGTAGCGCTCGGCCGTCATCGGTGAGCCGTCCTCGAGCGGGACGGCGTGGGT
>JACDBS010000143.1 GCA_013694795.1 Chloroflexota bacterium
GGGTGGTACCTTAGTACCGGCTGGGTCCTATTACTACTGGATGGGATCTCGTTTGGTGACGCCGCACCGGGCTTTTGGGGTCGCCGAGCGGTCCGGGGCGGACCGGTGCGGACTTGTGCGCAGCTCAACGTAGGTCGCGCACCTTGCCATCGACCTGACAAGCCGTCGATAGACTCCGGGGGTGACCGAACGCGTCCTCGTCCTCCCGCGCGCCGATGTTCCCGGCGGCTGCGACTTCCACGGCATCCGCCTTGCCGATGCGGCGAGCCTCACCGCGCTGCGCGAATCGGTGGCGAAGCACGGTACCTACCTCGACCGGCCGGACGCCGAGGACGACCCCACCTGCAAGCAGCTGATCCCCTATGTGGTCGTTCGGGACGGCACATCGGTCTTTCTCATGCACCGGACCGATGCAGGCGGCGACCCCCGTCTGCACGGCAAGGCCAGCATCGGCGTCGGCGGTCATCTCAACCCGGTCGATGAAGGCGAGGACGCGCTCATGGCCGGGCTACGGCGCGAGTGGGCCGAGGAGCTGGAGACCGACTGGGAGCCGACGTTCGAGCTGGTCGGGCTGCTCAACGACGACAGCAACCCGGTGGGCGCCGTGCACCTCGGTGTCGTCTTCAGCGTTCAAGCCAATATGCGCCCGGTGGCTGTTCGAGAGCACGACAAGCTCATCGGCGCATTCGCCAATGCAGAGGAGATTGCCGCCAGCTGGGACCGGCTGGAGACCTGGTCCCGCCTCGTGGCGGAGGCGCTTCGGCTTGGTCGCTGAGCGGGCAAGTGCGCAGGGCGCAGATATACTCATTCCATGCTTCGTCGTGCGCTGCTCGCGGTGAGCCTGGCGGCCGGGATCATCGGTCTGGCCGCCCCGGTGGCGGCCGATGCCGGCGAGATCGCGCGCATCGAGCTGACTGGGGTCATCGACCAGGTCAACGCCGCCTACATCGAGGAGGCGCTGCGGGTGGCGGCCGACGATGGCGACGCGGCCGCGCTCATCGTGATCGACTCGCCCGGCGGTGAGCTGACCAGCATGGACCGCATCCTCAAGGCCATCCTGGCCAGTGAGGTGCCGGTCATCGCGTACGTGGCACCCGAGGGGGCACGCGCCGGGTCGGCGGCGACCTTCGTCACGCTGGCGGCCGATGTCGCGGCCATGGCGCCGAACACCAACATCGGCGCGGCGTCGGTGGTGGGTGGCGGAGGCGAGGACCTGCCGGAGACGCTGTCGGAGAAGGTGACCAACGACGCCGTGGCCCGCATCCGGTCGCTGGCCAACGATCACGACCGCAACGCGGACTGGGCAGAATCGGCCGTCCGCGAAGCGGCCAGTGTCGACGCCTCAGAGGCCGCAAGCATGGAACCGCCGGTGGTTGACCTCGTGGCGGCGGACGTCCCGTCGCTGCTGAGCGCCATCGACCAGGGCGCCCGCGCCGACGGGCGCGCGTACGAGTTCAACGGCCAGCCGCTGCCGGCGCTGAGCGGACTGAGCGTCCGCGACCTGAACATGAACTTCGGGCAGGAGTTCCTCCACCTGCTGGCCGATCCGAACATCGCCTTCCTGCTCTTCACCATCGGCTTCTACGGCATCATCGCTGAGCTCTTCCACCCAAACTTCTTCTCGGGCATCCTCGGCGCCATCGCCATCGTGGTCGCTCTCATCGGCTCAAATGCGCTGCCGCTCAATGTCGGGGGGCTGCTGCTCGTCCTCATCGGTGTTGGGCTCTTCGCGCTCGAGGCGGTCGTCACCAGCTTCGGGCTGCTCACCGTGGGCGGAATCGTGTCGTTCGTACTGGGCGCTTTCGCGCTGTGGACCGGCCTGGAGCCCGGCGACCTGGCGTTCGATGTCGGCGTGAGCCCGTGGCTGGTCGTCATCCTGGCGGCGGTCGGGGTGATCTACATCTGGGTCCTCATCCGGGCCCTGATGCAGATGCGGCGGATGGGCGGCGTTTCCAACAGGCCGGTGGCGGCGCTGGTGGGTGGGGCCGCGATGGCCCAGACGCTCATTGCGCCCACCGGGATCGCCTATGCTGGCGGCGAG
>JACDBS010000080.1 GCA_013694795.1 Chloroflexota bacterium
TCGAGCGTGAGGGTGCGGCCGTCGATCCGGTAGCCGTTCCACGAGTGGTCGAAGATCTCGCGCCCATGGAACCGGCGGAACAGGTCGTCGACCTCGCCGCCGCGCAACGTTGCGTCGTACAGGAGCGCCTCCTTGCGCGACAGCTCCTGGGTGCCAATTCGCGCGCCGTCGGGCAGCTCCAGCGCCACCTCGCGCCAGGCGTCGGGGATCACGAGTTCCGTTTCCACCAGCCCGCTGCGCCGCGACGGCGATGGATTGAGGACGGTGACCGCGCCGCGGGGAACCGCCCCGGCAACTGCGGCCGCGGCTCGCCGGGCGAGGGTCGTGGCGATTTGCTCAGCCTCAGCGAATCGGACGAGCACCTGGTCGACCACCGGATCGACGCTGCAGCCACAGATCGAGTCGTGCGCGGAGTTCTCGACGACCTTGTCCCAGGCCAGGCGCAGGAATGCGGCCGGCCAGGCCTCGGGCGTGACGTGGAGCGCCGTCAGGGGCTCGGCGTAGCGCTCCAGGGCGGTCTCCGCGCGTCCGGCGGCCTGCTTGATGTCGATCCGTGCGCTGGCCACGCCCATGAGCACGTTGGCACGTGCGCCAGAACGCATTTCGCCGCGCCAGCTCGGGTCGTCGGGTGTCAGCGCCGGCGCCTGGGCCACGTACTGGGCCAGCGTGCTGATGCGCATGCTGGATGTGTCATGCACCTCGTTGAGTCGGCTGACCAGGGCGGCGAGCTCCGGCACCGGCACCGTGTGATCGGTGCCGTACATGGCCAGCACCGGATCGGTGCCGAACCACGGCGCGGCCCAGTCCAACAACCGGGATGCGGCTCCATTCATCCCCTCGGGGACGGCGAACAGGTGCGCGGCGTTGCCGTAGCCACCGGGCAGGTACTCGGCGCGCACCCAGGATCCGTCGGGCGACTCCCAGCGGAAGGCGTGGTGATCGACCGCGGCGGGGACGCCGCGCCAGACGACCGCATCGGCCAATCCCGCGTTTCGAAGGATCTGCGGCATCTGCGCGACGTGGCCGAACATGTCGGGCAGGTAGCCGACCTTCATTGGTCCGCCGAAGTCCTCCGCGCGCCCCCACCCCATCTCGAGATTGCGCACCAGCGTCTCGCCGCTGACCAGGAACTCGTCCATGAGAATCTGCCACGGACCGATGGCCAGGCGGCCGGAGCGCACGTGGCCGGCGATGCGCTCCGCCTGCTCAGGCCGGATCTCAAGGTAATCGTCGATCGTGGCCACTTGCCCGTCGAGCGTGAAGGCGAAGCCGGGCTGCGCCTCGAGCATCTCCAGCACGCGGTCGACCAGGTCGATCAGCTGCATCCGAAAGCTCTGAAAGGGCCGATACCATTCGCGGTCCCAGTGGGTGTGCGGAACGAGGTGGATGGTGGTGGGACGGGACGGCGGGTCGATCATCCGATTTCAGCCTCGTCGGTCACCGTCCGCGCCGCAATCCCCTCGATCAGCCCTTGACCGAGCCTCCCAGGATGCCGCGCACGAAGTATCGCTGGAGGGCGAAGAAGACGAACAGCGGCAGCAGCATGCTGATGAACGCCGCCGAGGTCAGCAGGTGCCAGTTGCGCCCGAGTGAGTCGACGAGGTTGGCGATGGTTACCGGCATGGGCGCGACCTGCGGGAAGCCTCCGACGAGGACGAGGGCGACGAGGAGGTCGTTCCAGACCCACATGAACTGGAAGATCACGAGCGAGGCGATGGCCGGCACGGCCAGCGGCATCGCCAGGCGGAAGAAGGCGGTGGTCGGGCTGGCACCGTCGATGAAGGCCGACTCGAACATCTCGCGTGGCATGGAGCCGAAGAAGTTGCGCAACAGGAAGATCCCGAACGGCAGGCCAAAGCCGGTATGGGCCAGCCAGACCGCCGGGAAGGAGCCGACGATGCCGAGATCGACGCTGAACTGCAGGACCGGGATGAGCGTCGCCTGGAGCGGGATGACGAGGAGGCCCACCACCAGAACGAAGAGAACGTTGCGTCCGGGAAAGTTCATCCAGGAGAAGGCGAAGGCCGCGAAGGCGGCGACCATGATCGGGATGACCGTCGCCGGGATGGTGATGAGGAGGCTGTTCAGGAAGCTCGTCCCCATGTTGTTGCGCGAGAGGACGTCGAGGTAGTTCTGAACGGTGAACTCGAAGGGGAGCGTAAAGGCCGTCCACCAGCCCGTGGTGTTGGTCGCCGCCTCGGGCCGGAACGAGCTGATCAGCAGCGAGATCGTGGGGAGCAGCCAGACGATGCTGATGATCGCCAGCGTGAGGTGCAGTCCCAGGCGGCCGGTCCACGGCCGACGGCCGGCGATCGCGACCGGGCGTGCTGGCGCATCGACCTCGGCGTCGGCGGGGGCCCCGATCGGCACCGTCATCGCATCGCCTCCTGCTGCTGGAACCGACGAATGTTGATCAGCATCACCGGGATGATTGCCAGCAGCAGGATGACCGCCACCGCCGACGCCGACCCGACGTCACCGTTGATGAAGCGCGCCCGGTAGAAGAGGCTGGCGATCACCTCGGTGTCGAAGTTGCCGGATGTCATGACGAATACGATGTCGAACGTCTTGAGGGCGGTGATGACGATCGTCGTTCCCACGACGGCGATCGTCGGGGCCAGAAGCGGCAGGATGATGCGGAAGAAGACCTGCAGCTCAGTTGCGCCGTCAATCCGCGCCGCCTCGAGCAGCTCGGTTGAGATGCCCTTCAGGCCGGCCGACAGGATCACCATCGCGAAGCCGACCCACATCCAGATCCCCACGATGATCAGCATCACCGTATTGCGCGGCCACTCGGTGAGCCAGGATTGCGGCTCGGCGCCGACCGTCGCTAGCCCCGCGTTCAGGGTGCCGATGTCCGGGTCGAACTCGTACATGAATCCCCAAATGACGCCGGCGGCGACGAAGCTGATGGCCATGGGGATGAAGATCAGCGCCTTCACTCCCGTCTCATAACGAACCCGGTCGGTGAGGACGGCGACGATGAGACCGATCACGATGACGATCCCGGTGAAGAGCACGAGCCACATCGCGGTGTTGGCGATTGTCAGCCAGAAGCTGTCGTTTCCGAACAGGCCGAGGTAGTTGTCGAACCCAACGAAGCTCTCAGACCGGCGATCCATAACACTGAGGATGGCTGTCTGGATCATCGGATAGATCAGGTACACCCCAAGGAAGGCGAAGGCGGGCAGCAGCCAGAGCCAGGGACGGATGGTGGCGCGCCGTCGCTCAGGGAGGCCTCGGACCAGCCATTCGGTGGCCAGGATGTAGAGGACCGTGACGGCGGGCACGCCGACGATGGCGAGGACCGCAAAGCCGAGCGTCCCGAAGTCCAATTCGTGCCCTCCCTAACGCTTGCACCGAAGTGTGTCGTGGAGTGGGTCGGCCGAATCCGACCGACCCACTCGCGTCAACCAATCAGCCTCCGTACGCCGATTCCTGGACCGTGTCGAGCTCGTCCAGGATGCCGTCGAGGCTGTCGGGGTCCTGCACGTAATCAAGGACGGCTCCCCAGAAGGCTTCGTTCATCGCCGCGGGCATCAGGTCGGAGGCGTCGAATCGCGTCGTCTCCGCGCTCAAGATGATCTCGGCGAATCGCTGTGAGGTCTCGTCCGGATACGCATCAGCCGGGACCTCCTTACTCGGGGAAATGGCCCCGCCGCGCTCGACCCAGATCCGCTGGGCCTCGGGCGTGGTGAGGTACTGCATCAGCGATCGGGCCTGTGGCGTGTCGTTGAACATGCCGAACAGGTCGCCGGCGGTGGTGACGCCGTTGAACTCGATGCCTGGCATCGGGAAGAAGTCGTACGTCTCGCCAGCCACGGCCACGTCCGGGAAGTTGTCCTCGAAGAACCCGGTGATGAAGCTCGCCTGGTGATGCAGGTAACACTCGGCCGGGTCGGCGAACAGGCAGTCACCGCCGTTGCCGAAGGCGGTATTGATCACCTGGTTCGGACCGCCGGCCACCATCGCCTCGTCCGTTGCCCAGGCGCCGAATGCCTCGAATGCCGAGCGAATCTCGTCGCTGCTCCACGGGAGCTCGCCCGCCACCCACTGATCGTAGACGTCCGGGCCTGACTGGCGCAGGACGAAGTCTTCGATCCAGTCGGTCGCCGGCCAACCGCTGGCCGCACCGCTCTCGAGGCCGATGCCCCACGGCGGCGTGCCGCTGGCGGCCATCTCGTCAACAAGGGCGGTCAGGCCATCGAAGTCCTCGGGCACCTCGTAACCACCCGCAGCGAACTGCTCCGGGTTGTAGAAGATGAGGCCTTTGACGCTCACCTTGGTGAAGATCCCAACCAGCTGGTCATCTACCGTGCCCGCGGTGATCCAGCCCTGGTCGTACTGAGTGGAGTAGGTGTCCATGTCGATGACATCGTCCAGCGGAACGAGGTCGCCGTCGCGGGCGAATTGCTGCATCGCGCCGGGTCCGGGGAGGCCTGCGATGTCGGGCGGATTGCCTCCGGCGATCTGCGTCGTGAGCTGGGCATTGATGTCGCGCGTCGCGGTGTACTCGACCTCGACGCCGGTCTGATCCAGCCATGGCTGGATCATGGCCATGAACGACTCCTGTTCGGCGTCGGCGTACACGGCGAGGATGCTGATCGTGCCGCCGAGCTCACCCTCACCGCCTGCGCCCGGGCTTCCGCCTGCGCCCGGGCTTCCGCCGCCGTCGCCGGTGCATGCGGCAAGCACCAGCATGACGATCATGACTGGTGCTACCAATCGAAACTTGGACATCCGATTCCTCCACCTGACTTCTGAAGAGAGTGCGTGGACGCGGCCACGGATCAACGCTATGTCTTGGATCGCATGTCTCTCTACGTACGGGTTGCCATCGTGATCGGATCGAAAACGCGTCGGCTCAGCCGACCAGCGTCTTCTCCGATTCGGGATCGAAGATATGAAGCTTCTCCATCGGCACCGCCAGGTCCACGTTGTCCCCAACCCCGACCTTGCGGTCGGATGGGAGAAGGGCAACGACCTCGTTCCCTTCGGCCTGGGCGTGGATGAGCTCCTCGTTGCCGAGATACTCGACGACATCGACCTTGGCCGGGAAGCGGACAGCACTCCCGTCCTGGCCGTTCGCGATCTCGATGTGCTCCGGCCGGAAGCCGATGAGCACCTGGGCGCCGTCTGGGCGGGACTCCGCGGCCCGGGCCTGGGCGCCGGTGAGCTCCAGCTTGGCGCCGCCGAAGATGAGGTCCTTGCCCTCTGACTTCGTCGTCGCGAAGTTCATGGACGGTGAGCCGATGAACCCGGCCACGAAGATGTTCACCGGGTGGTCGTACAGCTCCTGGGGTGAGCCAACCTGCTGGAGGAGGCCGTCCTTCATGACGCAGATGCGGTCGCCCATGGTCATGGCCTCGACCTGGTCGTGGGTGACATAGATGGTGGTGGTACCCAGCCGCTGGTGCAGGCGGGCGATCTCGGCTCGGGTCTGGACACGCAGCTTGGCGTCGAGATTCGAGAGAGGCTCGTCCATGAGGAAGACCGATGGCTCGCGGACGATGGCGCGTCCCAGCGCGACGCGCTGTCGCTGCCCACCCGAGAGCGCCTTCGGCTTCCGATCCAGGAACTTCTCCAGCCCGAGGATGCCGGCCCCGTCCTTCACCCGCTTGTCGATCTCCGCCTTGTTCATCTTGCGCAGCTTCAGGCCGAAGGCGAGGTTGTCGTAGACGGTCATGTGCGGGTAGAGCGCGTAGCTCTGGAAGACCATGGCGATGTCGCGGTCCTTGGGCGCCACGTTGTTCACCACGCGGTCGCCGATGAGGAGCCGTCCGTCGGAGATGTCCTCGAGCCCCGCCACGCATCGCAGGGCCGTTGTCTTTCCACAGCCGGACGGGCCGACCAGGACGAGGAACTCGCCGTCCTTGACCTCGAGGTTCAGGTCGTTGACGGCGATGACGTCCTGGCCATAGCGCTTATAGATGTGATCAAAGGTGACGGTCGCCATCGGGTCTTCGCTCCTATGCTCACGGCGGGCTCGCCGGAGGGCCGCGTGGCCCACGGTCGGGGAACGCATCATAGTACGGGGTGCAACCACTCATCACACGCTGGTCGTGCGCCTCTTCGCCATGAACGTGCTGTTCCGCTTCTCCGCCATGGTCGTGCTGGCCGCCGTGATCGCCCGCTTCCGGCGCTGGCGCCAACATGCCGTGGGTGGAAGGGCCGGCTCCCGCCTCCCTTCCCTCTACGACCTGTATCCCGGCATCGCCACCGCCCCGCGGCGCGCCGTCGGCGTGCGCAGCGTGCCCCTCGACCGGATCGTTGGCACCATGCGTCACCCGTCACAGAACACCGCCGACTTCTTGCCACTTCCCCGATTGCGCGGGGCGAACTGGAGGGCACGCTGGCAGCGCATCAACCGCGCCATGGACCTGCTCACCACGCTGCCTCCGCTCGAGCTGGTTCAGGTGGGCGATGACTACTACGTGGTCGATGGCCACAACCGCGTGGCAGCAGCCCGTCGGGTGGACGCGGTCGAGATCGATGCCGACGTGACCCAGCTCCTGCTCCCCGGAGTCGCGCGGCCGCGCCAGGCCATGGTCGACGCCAGCAGCCTGGTCGGGACGGAGGAGGTCCGCCAGGCCGCCAGAGGTCGTTACTCCCGCACCGTGGAACAGCGCACCGCGGCGGACGGCGTCTCGCGACAGGACCTCCTGCGTGACGACGACCGGTGACGGATCGGCTTCGCGTGCTTTGGCCGGATGCGACGCCCTTTCGAGATCGCGAAGGCCGCCCGATCAGGATCCTCGCCATTTCGGATGAGCCTGATCAGTCGCTCGACTCCGATGCGACCCGGGAGGGATTGGGCAGGATCGACCTCATCATCGGCGCCGGCGACCTCCAGCCCGAGTATCTCTCCTTTATCAGCGATGCCTTTCACGCGCCGCTGCGCTACATCCGCGGCAACCACGACGTTGGCGCCGCCTGGGCACACTCCGAGCGAGCGCTGCTGCCGCAACCGATGCCGGAGGCGACCCTGATCACCGAGGCCGGCCTTCGGATCATCGGCTTCTCCGGCTCGCCCATCTACAACGCGCGCGGCATGCAGGTGTCCGGCCTGGGCATGTGGGGAAGGGTCGTCATCGCGTGGCTGCGGACGATGGGCGTCCGTCCACTGCTCGTGGTCAGCCATGCGCCGCCGCGTGATGTGAATGACGGCCACGATCGGGCGCACCGCGGTTTCCACGCCTTTCGTTGGCTCGTCGCGCGGCTGAGCCCGCCGCTGTGGCTTCACGGGCACACGGCCCTGGTGCGCCGCGGGATCGACGATCGAAGCGCGACCCACGGAACGACGCTCTTCTACAACTGCACCGGCGCGACGCTCATCGAGCTTCTGCCGCCCGACACGCCTGGATGAGGCCCATCGCCAAAGGCGGCATGCGGCGTGCATCGACCGGCGCGGAATGCGCCATCATCGGCCCATCTGAGTAAGGAGGAGTTCCATGCCTGACCTCGGCATCCTGGGGTGGATCATCGTCGGACTCATTGCCGGCGCCGTCGCGGGGGCGTTCGTGCCCGGGCGTCAGCGCTACGGCTGCCTTGGCACCATGCTGATCGGCATCCTGGGCGGCATCTTGGGCGGATTCCTGTGGGTGAACGTCCTCAATCAGGCGCCGGCGAGTGGGTGGCTCGGCGCGATCATCGTCGCGACGATTGGCGCGGCGCTCGTGATCCTGGTGCTGCGAGGCGTCGGCGGCCGCAGCTGATTCGGTTGAGATTCGGTTGACCATGGAGCCGGCATCGGCGACGATACGGCTCCCGTTCCGCGCCCACGGACGGTTCGTGGTGGCCTTAGCTCAATCGGTAGAGCATCGGATTGTGGCTCCGAAGGTTACGGGTTCAAGCCCCGTAGGCCACCCCACATTTCACCAGGATCGGCGAGACCGATTCGTTCTGGCATGATCCGCGCGTGAACGAGTCCGACGAGCAGGC
>JACDBS010000162.1 GCA_013694795.1 Chloroflexota bacterium
CCCAGCTCGAATGGCCTGGCCCCGAGCTCGGTGGCGAAGAGCGGCAGGAGCGGCAGCATGACCGAGATGCCGACCTGGGCGATGAAGCCGATGAAGGCAAGGAGGCCGAGCGCGGGGTCGATGGCGCCTGTGCGAGCGCGGAGGGACGCGAGCATGCCGGGCGCAGTCTGTCACACACCCGCCATCCGGCCCCGGCCGCCTCCGGACGTAGAATGCGAATCATGACGACCGAGGTTCGGGCACCGAGCGTCCCGATCTACGTGGCGGGCGAGTTCTTGGAGGCGGGCGCGCCGCTCGAGGTGCGTAACCCCGCCAACGGCGAGCTGGTGGCGACGACCTTCCAGGCCGGTGCCGATGAGCTGGAGCGTGCCACCGTCGCGGCGGTCGAGGCCTTCGGGCAAACGAGACGCCTGGCCAGCTACGAGCGACGCGACGCTCTCGCTCACGTGGCAGCATGCATCGAGCGCGACGCCGGTGAGCTCGCCACGCTGCTCAGCCGCGAGTCGGGCAAGCCCATCAAGGACGCCCGTGGCGAGGTCGCGCGTGGCGCGCTGACCTTCCGCACCGCCGCCGAGGAGTCACTCCGCATCAACGGCGAGTGGCTGCCGCTGGACTGGTCGGCCGCCAACCGAGGCCGGCATGGCATCGTGCGTCGCTATCCCATCGGTCCGATCGCCGCCATCAGCCCCTTCAACTTCCCGCTCAACCTGGCCGCGCACAAGGTCGCGCCGGCGATCGCGGCCGGTTGCAGCATCGTGCTCAAGCCGCCGTCGAAAGACCCGTTGAGCATGCTGCGCATCGCGCGGTACCTGGCGGAGACCGATCTGCCGAAGGGCGCCGTCAGCATCCTGCCCATGGATCGGCCCACCGGCGACCGAATGGTCTCGGATGATCGGTTCAAGCTCCTGAGCTTCACGGGGTCCCCATCGGTCGGCTGGAAGATGAAGGCCGAGGCCGGCAAGAAGAAGGTGGTGCTGGAGCTCGGCGGCAATGCGGGGGCCATCGTCGACGAGACCGCCGACCTCGACTGGGCGGTGGATCGGCTGGTGTACGGCGCCTTCGCCTATGCCGGCCAGGTCTGCATCAGCGTCCAGCGCATCTACGTGGTGCGCGAGATCTACGACGAGTTCGAGCGCCGCTTCGTCGAGCGTGTGCGCTCGGTGAAGATGGGGGATCCGCTCGATCCGACCACCGACCTCGGACCGATGGTCGACGCCAGGGCCGTCCAGCGCACCCATGGATGGGTGACCGATGCGCTTGCCTCCGGCGCGCGGGCCCTCGTCGCGGGCGAGCCGAATGGGCAGTGGTACTCGCCCACCGTCCTGGTCGACGTGCCGCCCGACGCGATGATCTGCTCGGAGGAGGCCTTCGCCCCCGTCGTCAACCTCTTCCCCGTTGATTCATTTGCCGATGCGCTGCGCGCCATCAACGACTCCCGCTTCGGCCTCCAGTGCGGCGTGTTCACCTCGTCCCTGGAGCACACGCTCCTCGCCCACGATGAGCTGGAGGTCGGCGGCATCATCATCAACGACATCCCGACCTGGCGCACCGACTCCATGCCGTACGGCGGCGTCAAGGACTCCGGCCTGGGGCGCGAAGGCCTGCGCTGGAGCATCGAGGACATGACCGAGCCGCGCCTCCTCGCATTCGCCCGCGCTCCCACCTCGTGAGCGTGCCGGCCGTTGATTCGCAGCGCAATCCCTGCTCGGGCGCAACCGATACATCGGCGCAATCGAGCCCCACCGCCGATCCAGGTGCGGTTAGACCGATGTATCGGCGTGCGCCACGCCTGAGCGCCGCCCCGAGGCGCGGTCCATGCGAGATACGGACCGATGTATCGGCGCAATCGACCCCGGCGGCCCGTTCAGGCTCATCTGGACCGATGTATCGGTTCGGCGATGGGATTCGAGGCCGTGCCGGATGACGGAAATTCCTCAGAACATTGCCCTCGCCCTGACCCGCTACGCCCGCGTGCTGCGCGCCGATGAGCTGCGCGACGGTGAGCTCATCCCGGTCGAGATCGACGGCACGCCCGTCGTCCTGGTCAGGCATGCCGGTGAGTTCTTCGCGGTGCAGAACAACTGCACCCACCGCGACTTCCCGCTGAGCGAGGCCGGCTTCGACCCGCGCGACGGGGTCCTGGTGTGTGCCTGGCACGGCGGCTGTTTCGACGTTCGCACGGGCGCCGCCGTGCTGCCCCCCGCAGCCGATCCCGTGGAAACATTCCCAGTAAGAGTCACCGATGGGTGGGTGGAGATCGGCCTGACCGGCAGCCTGACTCGCGAGCGCGGGGCCGCGTAGCAGCCCCATGGCCATCGAGGCACTCCCCTTCGTCAACTGGATCTTCTGGGCGGCGCTCTCGGCCGGCACCCTGCTGGTGGTCGGCGTCACCGAGCGGCTGGGCGGCACCACGCGCGGGTATCGGCTGTTCATGGCCTGGCTGCTTGTCGTCTTCGCCGCCATCCTGGTGGCCAGCGACCTGGCGCTCCCGCTCGGCGTAGAGGCCTCGACCACGACCGAGCTGCGTCGGCCGCTGACCTTCGCCTTCGCGGCCGGATCCGTGGCCTATCTGGCCGCCTCGCTGGCGAAATGGCCGCGCAGCGGGCTGGCCATTGGCTCGGGCGTCATCGGCCTCGCGGCATTGGTGGTCCTGGCCGCGGCAGGCGGGACCACCAGCGTGCTCCTCTTCGCCGGCCAACTGGTCCTGGCCGCGCTGGCGCTGGGGGCCGTCAACGCCGCGATGCTGCTGGGCCACTGGTACCTCGTCACCCCGAAGCTGTCGCCGGCGCCATTGCGCCGGATGATGTGGCTGCTGATGGGCAGTCTCGTGCTCCAGGGTGTCGCCTTCGGCATCGCCATCGCTGGCGGCGGGACCGATGCGCTCGCGGGTGGCATGGGCATCCTGACCTGGCTGCGCCTGGGGGTCGGGATCCTGCTGCCAATCGTCGTGACCGTCCTGGCCATTCTGGCATCGAGCGCCGCTTCGCTCCAGGCCTCGACCGGGCTGCTCTACATCGGCCTGGCGCTCATCATGGCCGGCTCCATTGCCGGTGCCAGCATCACGTACCTGACCGGCGTCCCGGTCTGATGCGGGTCACCGTTAGCACCTTCGCCTCGCTGCGCGAGCTGTCAGTGGACCGATGCGAGCTTGCGCTCGACGACGGCGCCACGCTCGCCGATGCCTGGACCGAGCTCCAGCGGCAGTTCGCGGGCATCGAGCCGCATCGCCCGTACGTGCGCGCCGCCCGCAACGGCGTATACGCGGCATGGGACGACCGACTGGCCGATGACGACGTGATCGCCTTCCTGCCCCCGGTGAGCGGCGGCGCCGGTGGCGGCCTGACCGATGCACCCATCGACGTGGCCGCCCTCGAGGCGGCCGTGGCCGGTCCGGGCCATGGGGCGGTGGTCACGTTCGTGGGACGCGCGCGTGACGTGGCCGATGACGGCCGGACGGTGACGGAGCTTGAGTACGAGGTCTACCCGGAGATGGCCGCATCGGTGCTTGACGAGATCGCGGTTGAGGCCGAGACCCGGTTTGGGGTGTCGGTGGTCGTGGTGCATCGGTTCGGGGTGGTGCCCATTGGTGAGGCGGCGGTGGCCATCGTCAGTGCCGCGCGGCACCGGACGGAGGCGTACGAGTCGAATCGGTTCGTGATCGAGGCGATCAAGGAGCGGCTGCCGATCTGGAAGCGCGAGCGCTTCGCGGACGGCAGCGAGTGGAAACGGCCCGGCGCCTGATGCGGGGCCTGCTGCTGGCCGTTGGGTTCATCGTCGGAGCGTTGGTGGCGCTCATCGGTGTCGAGCTGGTGCTGCTGTCGCGGCGTGAGTACCTGCCGTCGGACCCCGGCTACCTGGTGGAAGCGCGGGTGGAGCCACGCAAGGGTGGCGCGGGCGACCCGGTGAAGCTGGCGGTGCTGGGCGACTCGACCGTCGCGGGCGTCGGCTCGCCCACCCATGCCGAGTCGTTGCCGGTACTCATTGCGCAGCGCGTGGCGGACGCGACTGGCCGCCCAGTGGAAGTGACCGGCTTCGGCGACTCGGGCGCGCGCACGGCGACGCTCACCCTGAGCCAGTTGCCGCGGGTCGGTGACGGGTTCGACGCGCTGGTGCTGGTGATCGGCTCGAATGACGCCACGCACGCGACGTTCTGGCCCGATCTTCGGCGCCAGACATTGGAGATGCTTGAGCGCGCGACGGCGCTCGGCGCCCCGGTGGTTCTGGCCGGCACCCCTCGGTTCAGCGGGACCGAGATCATCCCCGAGCCGCTGCGTACCATGGTCGACCGCTATTCGGGCGTCCTGCGCGGTGAGCAGCGCGCCGCCGCTAACGAGGCTGGCGGCGTGCGTTTCGTCGACCTCGCCGCGGAGGCGAGCCCGCGCTTCGCCGGGGTGCCCGCGGCGACGAGCGCCGACGGGTTCCATCCGTCACCCATCGGCTATGGCTTCTGGGCCGATGCGATCGCGCCGGATGTGGTGGACGCCCTTTCTGAGTGAACGGGGCGCCACCTGCCGATGACGAGCGGCATGGGGTAGTCGAGCCAGACCACGGTATCAACGCGCGACCAGGTGAGATCGCGGACGGGCGAGTAGCCACCATCGATGACCCACTCATCGGCCGACACGGCGTTGTCGACGCACTCCCGAAAGATCGGCTCCGGAACCGGCGTCCAGTCGGGTCCCCAGAAGAGCGCGTCGAGCTCGATGTGCTCCAGCTCCAGCCGCGCGGCAATGGCGCGGGCCAGGGTCGTCTTGCCGGAGCAGCTCGTGCCGACGACGTTGATGCGCTTCATGGGCGACGAATCGTACGCGACGCCCCGATGTGCAATCGCGCGCCGGGGAAGGCACAATGCGCGGGTCATGGCCACCCCCAAGCCGGGCGAGATCCGCTGCCCGACCTGTCACCGCTCCACGGCGCCGGCGTCGTTCTGCACCCAGTGCGGATCGGCCATTCCGCCAGATGCCCGTATCCGGCCGCGCGGCATGGACCGCGACGAGCTCCAGGAGCGCATCCGCGCCCGGCGCTCGGGCGGGGAGCCGTACCGCCGTGGCGGTAGCGCCGACGAGGATCGGCGCGGCTACGAGAGGTTCGAGCCGGATCCTGACGACGCCCGCGCCCGGCGCCCGCAGCATTCCGACGACCGTCGTCGGGATCACTTCGACGAAGGCGCCGCCGCTGGCGCCGGTGCGGCCGCAGAGGGCGCAGGTGCAGCCGCTTCTGCTGCCGACCTGACGCGCGATCGCGACGAATGGTCGCGCCCTGCGGTCGCACCCACCCCAGCGGCGGCTCCGCCTCCGCCGGACTACGGACCGCCGCCATCTGACGTGCCGCTCGACAACGACCCGCTCCACGTCGACAACTACGACGACGCCGCGTACGACGAGGGCGCCTACGCGTACGAGTATGAGGAATGGGATGAGCCCCGAGATCGCCGCTCGGGCGCCGGCGCCTTCGCCATCCTGGGATTCCTGGCCCTCGGTGTCCTGGCCCTGCTGGGCGGCGCCGTCTTGGCGGGCATCTTCAGCACGGATCCGAACACCGGCCTGGGCGAGACCAGCCCGACCCCATCGGCCACTGTCGTGGCCACTGTCGACCCCACCG
>JACDBS010000193.1 GCA_013694795.1 Chloroflexota bacterium
GCTTGCCGATGACCAACAGGTCTGGCTCCAGGCCATCGGTGCGCGTGCAGCCGCCCGGGCCGGCGCAGATCGTGTGGGTCTCGTCGATGACAAGGAGCGTCCCGTGGTGACGGGTCAGGTCGCGCAGCGCGGCATGGTAGCCATCGGCCGGGTGGACGATTCCGATGTTCGTCATGACCGGCTCCGCCAGGACCGCCGCAACGTCGCCATGGGCGAGAGCGGCCTCCAGCGCATCCACGTCGTTCCACTCGACCACCCGGGTCGTCAGTGCGGGATCGACGGGCGGTCCGAGGTTGCCTGCGCGGACGACGGCGTGCCCATCCCGGATGGTCACGAAGGTCTCGTCGACGGTGCCGTGGTAGCAGTAGTTGTAGACGAGGATCTTCGTCCTGCCGGTGATAAGGCGGGCAAGGCGGACCGCAAAGCGGTTCGCGTCGGTAGCGGTGAGGGTGAACTGCCAGAACGGAAGGCCGAAGCGGCGCGCCAGCTCCTCGCCGACCCAGACGGCGTCCTCGGTCGGGAGCATGAAGGTCATGCCGCGCTCGATGCGGTCGCGGATGGCCGCCAGGGTGGCGGTCGGGGAATGACCGGTCATGGCTCCGGTATCGCCCAGGCAGAAGTCCACGTAGTCATGGCCGTCAACGCAGCGGAATCGGCCACCGCGAGCCTCGTCAACGAAGGGAGGGAACGCGCCGGGCCACTTGGTCATCCAGTTCATGGGGACGCCCCCGAGCAACGAGCCGCGCGCTCGGTCAAAGAGGGCGGCGGAGCGCGGATGCGCATCGACGAACCTTCGTTCCTCGCGCGCCATGAGCTCCGCCAAACGGGATCGGTCGACTGGCACCCGGGCCTCCCTGATCTATCGCCTTGACGCCGACTGTGCCTCGTCGCCGCGCGATTCATACAACCGTAACGCTGCACGCGTACATTGAGCGATGCCGATGACGATCTCGAGCAGTGTCGTGGCGATTCCCAGCCGTTTGGCAGCCGCCGTCGCCGGCCTGGCCGCCGGCGCGCTGGCGCTGGGTGGCGCCGAACTGCTGGCGGGGATCCTGCCCGGTGCCGCGAGCCCGGTCATCGCGGTCGGCGACCTGGTCATCGCCCTCCAGCCGCCGGGCGCGAAGCAATTCGTGGTCGATCTTTTCGGCGAGGCCGACAAGCTCCTCCTCAACCTGGTGATCATCGCCGTCGCACTGGGTGCCGCGGCAGTCGGCGGCATCGTGGCCCGCACGCGACCGGGCGTTGCCACCATAGGCATCGCCGCGTTCGGCATCCTGGCACTCGGCGCAGGGCTGCGGGACCCGCTCTCCGAGCCGCTCGTCACGTTTGTTGTCGCGGGCGCCGCCGCGGGCATTGCCTGGCTGGCGCTGCGCTGGCTGCTGCATCTCGCGGCGGAACGGGGGGAGCCGCCGGTAGCCGAGATGCCGGCATGGGGTCGGCGTCGATTCCTCGGCACCTCCATCGCGGTCATGGGGCTGGCTGCCGGCGGCGGGCTACTGGGACGCACGCTTCTGGCCCGAGGCCGACTGGACGCCGTACCGCAGGTCGGCTCCGTCCCGCTCGCGGGCGCCGCGGCGGCGCCCCTGCCGGATGGCGTGGCCGTGGGGGTCGACGGCGTGAGCCCGATCGTGACGCCGAACCGCGACTTCTACCGCATCGACACCGCGCTCATCGTGCCCCGTCCGCGACTCGAGACCTGGCGCCTGCGCATCACGGGCATGGTCCGCGAGCCGTTCGAGCTCACCTATGACGACCTGGTGGCGATGCCGCTGCACGAGCAGTACGTGACAATCGCCTGCGTCAGCAACGAGGTGGGCGGCGGACTGGTCGGGAACGCTCTGTGGCGCGGCGTGCGCCTCAAGGAGCTGCTCGAGCGCGCCGGCGTCGAGTCGGGCGCGACGCAGATCGTCGGTCGCGCGGTTGACGGCTTCACCGTCGGCTTCCCGACAGCGCACGCGCTCGCCGATGATCGGGAGCCGCTGGTGGCGGTCGCCATGAATGGTGATCCACTGCCGGCGGATCACGGCTTTCCTGCCCGCCTCATCGTGCCGGGCCTGTTCGGGTACGTGAGTGCCACGAAGTGGCTGACCGAGATCGAGCTCACCACCTGGGAAGCTTTCGACGCGTATTGGGTCCCCCTGAGTTGGTCAAAGGAGGGACCGATCCTGACGCAGTCGCGGATCGACGTTCCACAGGACCGGGCGAGCGTCGCGGCCGGCACCGTCCCGATCGCCGGAGTGGCATGGGCGCCCGATCGTGGCATCCGTGGCGTCGAGGTCCAGGTCGACGAGGAAGGCTGGACCGCGGCGGAGATCAGCGCGCCCATCTCGGATGCAACGTGGGTGCAGTTCGTGCGCCGCTGGGAGGCGACGTCGGGCGAACACCTCATTCGCGTGCGGGCCACCGACGGGACCGGCGAGGTCCAGACCGATCGGCGCACGCAGCCTGCGCCCGACGGGGCTCGCGGGCACCACACGATCACGGTGACCGTCGCCTAGCGTACCGGCGTCGCCCGGACCATTGGTACGTGGCCCAATCGTCCTGCGGATGTTGTCCTAGGGGAGATGCCACGTTCCGCCCGCCGTCGCGGGCACCTTCCTGCGCGCGACTCAAGCCAGCGGCTGCTCCTGATTCGTGCCGTCGCCGTTTCCGCACTGGTGGTGACGGCCGGCTATCTGGGCTGGCGCGCGCTCGCGACCCTCAACCTTGATGCCTGGTACCTCGCCGTCCCGATGCTCATCCTCGAGGCGCACGCCGCCATCGGACTCGGGCTGTTCACCTTCAGCCTGTGGGACGTCGACCGCCGGCCACAGCGCCGCTCGCTGCGCCGCCTGCCCCGTGTGGCTGTGCTCATCCCGACCTACAACGAGGGACCCGAGATCCTGGTGCCCACGATCGCAGCCGCGGTCGCCCTCGAGCCGGTCCACGAGACGTGGGTGCTCGACGACGGCGAGCGGCCCGAAGTCGCGGAGCTCGCAGCCGCGCTCGGAGCGCACTACCTGGCGCGACCGACGCACGAGCACGCCAAGGCGGGGAATCTCAACCACGCGCTGACGGTGGTGGCAGCCGACATCATCGCCGTCCTCGACGCGGATCACGTTGCCAGCCCCGACTTCCTGGCCGCGACGCTCGGGTACTTCTCTGATCCGAAGGTGGCGGTGGTCCAAACGCCGCAGGACTTCTACAACGTCACCAGCTTCGAGCACGGAGGTGGCATCGCCTACGGCGAGCCATTCCACGAGCAGACCCTCTTCTACCGGCTGATGCAACCTGGCAAGAACCGATGGAACGCCGCCTTCTGGTGCGGCACGAATGCGCTCGTGCGCGTCAGGGCACTGCGCGAGGTGGGCGGCGCCGCGACGGACACGATCACCGAGGATATTCACACCACCATTCGCCTCCACCGGCGCGGCTGGAAGTCGGTCTACCACAACGAGGTCGTGGCGCGCGGTCTCGCCGCCGACGACGCGGCCCAGTACCAGCTCCAGCGCAACCGGTGGGGAACGGGCGCCATGCAGGTGCTGCGCAAGGAGAACCCACTCTGGGTCTCGGGCCTGAGCCTCGGGCAACGCTTGGGCTACGCCTCCACCCTGCTCGGTTGGTTCGACTCCTGGCGCACCATCGGCTTTCTGGTGCTGCCACCCCTCGTCCTGCTCACGGGCCAGATCCCGATCATCGCCGACGGCCTGACGTTTGCCCTCATCTTCGGCCTGACCTACTTCCTCCAGCAGGCGGCGCTGTACGTGCTTGGTCGTGGCGCCTATCGGCCGGTCCTGTCGGTCATTTTCGACCTGGTGCGCATGTCGCCAAACTTCACCGCCACGCTCAGCCTGTTCGTGCCGCGCACGCCGCGCTTCAAGGTGACGCCCAAGGGTCGCATCGCTGCGGAACGCGGCCGCTTCGACGCCCCGATCCTCCTCCGACTGTCGCTCGGCTTCTCAGTCATTGCCGCGGTCGTGTACTGCCTGCACCTGGTTGGGCTGTACACCATCGGCTATGCATCGGAGTGGGCGGCCCTTGGCGCGTTCGGCTGGCTTTCCGTCAACGCCGCCCTGGTGTGGCTGGCCATCCGTCGCGTGCGCTCGCTGCGATTCGCGGCGGAGCGCCGCAGCGCCGTTCGCTTCGCGGTCGACGTTCCCGGTCGGGTGGCCGGCACGCCGGCGGCGGTGCAGGACGTCTCCGTCGGCGGATGCCTCCTTGCGACCGTCGAGGCACTCGTCGAACGCGAGACCCATCTGCTCAGCTTTGACCTGCCGGGGGGCATCACCTCGCTGTGGGCTCGGGTTCGCTCAACGCGGCGCGCGCCGAGTGGCGAGTGGCACTACGCCTTCGAGTTCGAGCCCGGCCAGTTTCCGGCCCGCGGTGCGCTTTCGCGGGCCGTGTTCGCCGGACGTTATCCAGTCGCCGGAACGGTCCGCACGCCGTGGGCCGAGCTGTTGCGGCGCGAGATCGGCGTGCTGTCCGAGCGTTTCCAGCGAAAGCGGGCGCTCACCGTCCGGCCCGAACGCGCCATGCCTGCGACCTCCGCCACGCTGAACGCGCCAACCGCGCCCACCGCGCCCACCG
>JACDBS010000202.1 GCA_013694795.1 Chloroflexota bacterium
AGGAAGGGACGGTCCATGACCTGGCCATGGCCACGGCCATCCTCGTCGCCTCCGGACAGCTCGACGGGGATCGGCTTGCCCACACGGCCTTCATCGGGGAGCTCGCGCTGGACGGCTCGCTGCGCCCGGTGCCGGGGGCCATGGCTCTCGTGGCCGCCGCGCGGACCGCCGGCGTGAGCGACGTGATCGTTCCGACCCAGAACGGGCCGGAGAGCGCGGCCGTCGGCGGCGTCACCGTCCGTCCGGCCGCGTTCTTCAGGCAGGTGACGCGCCACCTCAGCGGCCTCACGCCGCTCCCGCCGCTGGAGCCAACGCCGGTGGCGCTGCGTCCGGGTCCGCCCGACGACGCCCCCGACCTCGGATCGGTCATCGGCCAGTCGGTGGGACGTCGGGCGCTCGAAATCGCGGTGGCCGGACGGCACAACATCGCGTTCAGCGGGCCGCCGGGAGTCGGCAAGACCCTGCTGGCGCGCGCCGCCGCCGGCCTGCTGCCATCGCTCGACGAGTCGGAGGCAGCCGAGGTGAGTCGAATCCACTCAGTGGCGGGCGCGGCTGACGGGCGCACGCCGGTTTCCCTGCGCCGTCCGTTTCGTGCCCCGCATCACACCATCTCGACCCAGGCGCTGGTCGGCGGAGGGCCGCGCATCCGACCCGGCGAGGCCAGCCTCGCGCATCGCGGCGCCCTCTTCCTGGACGAGACGCTCCAGTTTCGCGCCGATGCGCTCGACGCCCTCCGCGGCCCGATCGACGCCGGCGTCGTGAACATCGCCCGCGTCAACGGTGTCCTTGCCCTGCCGGCGCGGTTCATGCTGCTGGCGGCATATAACCCGTGCTCATGCGGCTGGTTTGCCGTCGCTGGCCGCGACTGCGGCTGCGAGGACGGCGCACGGCGCCGCTATCAGGCACGCCTGTCCGGACCGATGCGCGACCGGCTCGATCTCGTCGTGTTTCTCGAGCCCACACTGGCGGGGCGGTCGTTGCAGCGCGTGGCCGAGTCTACCGCCGTCGTTGCGAAGCGCGTCGAGCGGGCGTGGGACACCCAGCGCCGCCGTCAGGGCGGTCCGAACGCGGAGCTCGCGCCGGGCTCCTTCGACGACCGCCATGGCTTCGACGCACCGTGGCGCGGGCTGCTCGAGCTTCGTGCGCGCCAGATGGCGCTGTCCCTGCGTCGTCTGCATCGCGCCGCACGCGTGGCGCGCACCATCGCCGACCTCGACGGCGCCGACGTCGTTCGACGCGACCACCTCGATGAGGCCCTCCAGCATCGGCCCAAGGAGGTCGCAACGTGATCGGCGTCGGCACGGCCGACCCGCGCGGCCACTCGGACGGCCCGGCCGGCGGGATGCGCGCGACCGAGCGCGAATGCTGGATTGCGCTGTCGCTCGTCCCTGGCATCGGACCGGCCGGATTCGCGCAGCTGGTTCGGCGCCACGGCTCCGCGGCCACGGCGTGGCAGGCCGGACCGGCGGGGCTGGCCGATCTGGCGCGGCTGCCGGGAGACGTTGGCAGGGCGTTCGCCGACCTCAGGCAGCACGACCCGCGAGCACTCGTGCGACGGATCGACCAGCGCACGCAGGCCGCCGGCGGTCGTGTCGTGACCGGCCTGGACGAGGATTATCCGATCGCGCTGCGCACCCTGGATCCGCGACCTGCGACGCTCTACGTTGCCGGTGCCCAGCAGGCGTTGGAGGAACGCGCGGTGGCGATCGTCGGCACGCGCCGGGCCTCCGGGTATGGCATGGCGACCGCCACCGAGATCGCCGATGAGCTCGCGCGCGCCGGTGTGGTCGTCGTGTCCGGCCTGGCGCTGGGCATCGACGGAGCCGCCCACCGAGCGGCCGTGGGTGCGGCGCGGCCCACCGTGGCCGTGCTTCCGTCGCCGCTCGACCGCATCTACCCGCCGCGACACCGCACCCTCGCCCGCGAGATCGTGCGGCTCGGCGGCGCTTTGGTGACTGAGGTCCCCATCGGTGCGAGCGTCGGCAGACCGGACTTCGCGCGACGCAACCGGATCATCGCCGGGCTGTCCGAGGCGGTGGTGGTGATCGAGGCGCCGGACCGATCGGGTGCGCTGCTGACCGCGGCCGCGGCGGTCTCCATCGGCCGCGAGCTGTACGCGGTGCCCGGCCCGATTGATGCCATGGCGTCGCGCGGATGCAACAGGTTGATCGCGGACCATGACGCCGTCATCGTCACCTCGACCGCCGCGCTGCTCCAGCAGATTGGCCTGTCCAGAGGCGCTCGGCCACCCGCGGTCAGCGCGCTCTCGGAGGTGGAGGGACAGTTGCTCCGGCACCTGCTGGAGCGCAGTGGCTCAATCGAAGAGCTCGTGGATCGGACGTTGCATCCGGCGGCCTCGGTGGCCAGCGCGTTGACCATGCTGGAGGCGCGTGGACTGGTCAATCCGTTCGGCGGAGCAACCTTCCATCCGACGCTGGCCGCCAAGCGGCTGGCGGGTGTCGTATGACAGGCATGGTACTCATGGCCTATGCTTTCTCCGCTTACTCACCGTCGTCCCCGCGTGCCCAAATACAGGGACGGCCCCGAATCCCCATGGAGTCTGTCTATTGCGTCCGATCCGAACCGCAGCGGCAAGGTCCGCCCCGTTCGAGTCGCTCGGCATGCTGCTGAGCCGCCATCGAGCCATCACCCGCGTCTCGCTGGCCGCCCTCTCGTTCACAATCGTCATTGCCTTCAGCCAGCAGGATCCCATCCAGGCGGCGCCCGAACAGGTGTCCCTCCTGCCGGAGTCCCTGCTTCCGCAGAACGTCGGGATCGCCGTCGCGACCGACGACACCGTCACCCTCGCATTCGACGCCGCCATGGACCCGGTCTCCGTGGAATCGGCCCTCCAGGTGCTCCCCGAGCAGAAGGTTGAGCTCTCCTGGAACGAGGATCACACCGCGCTCACCGTCGCACCCGAGCGCCTGTGGCGCGCCGACGAGCGCTACCTGGTGGTCGTGGCCGACTCCTCTGCCACCGCCGCCGGCGATGTGCTGCGCAGCGCGCGCCGTTTCTCATTCACGACCGAGACCGCACCCGCGGTGACGGACTTCCGGGTCCGCCTGGCCAGCGCCGACCTCCCGGCCAGCGCCGACATCCCGGCGAATGCCGACCTGTTGGCGACCGATGTTGTCGTCAGCGACAGCCCATCGGTCCGTTCGCTCGACGCTGGTACCCAGCCGGCCGAGGACGCGGCCTCGCTGCCGCCGACGCGGACGATCGATGAGGTCAGTGCGACCAGCTCCATCTCGATCAGCTTCACCGATGAGATGGACACGGCCGATGTCGAGGCGCATTTCGCCATCAGCCCCGAGGTCGCCGGCGATCTCACATGGACAGGAGGGGACCTGGTCTTTACGCCGACGGAGCGCCTTGAGCCCGCCGTTCGGTACACCATCAGCCTTGTCGGTTCGCACGACAGCGCCGGCAACGCGCTGGGTGGAAAAGGCAACTTCTCGTTCATCGTGCAGCGTGGCGCGCAACTGATCACGACCGCGCCGAAGCTGGGGGCCAGCGACGTCGAGCCTGCCACGGTCGAGATGT
>JACDBS010000204.1 GCA_013694795.1 Chloroflexota bacterium
TGGTGGGCCTCATCGGTCTGGTCACCCAGGAGGCCGACATGGGTCGCATCGGCCATTGGCAGCGCGGCCAGGGCGAGCTCACGCGACGGCTCGAAGGAAGCCAGCGCGGCGAGCTGCTCGATAACCGTTCCGAATTCGAGGGCGCGAAGGGTGCCGGGATCGGCGGCGGAGCCGGCCGCCGCCTCAGCGCCCGGAGACGTGCGGGTCATCGGTGATCCAGAAGCGCAGAGGGCGTGCCGCCCAGGATCCGGCGTAGTCGACACCGACGCGCGCTCCCCGGCTGATGGCCGGAGGCGGACCCATTCGTGGATCGATCCACACCGGCCCGGCCAGCAAATCCCCGCCGTTGAGGCCACGGTCGATGCCGAGCGCCTTGCCCACGTTGCCCGGCCCGGATGCCAGGCGCTGGTCCGCAGCAAGCAGCCCGCGCCGTTTGCGGGCCAGGTCCAGCCCCTCATCCAGCCCGAGCGCACGGATCAGCACGGCCTCGGGCTTGTCGCCGGGCCCCGCGACGACGTTCACGCAATGATGCAGCCCGTAGACCAGGTACACGTACAGGTGGCCGGGTGCGCCGAACATGACCGCGTTGCGTGGCGTGAGCCCGCGCGCCGAATGCGCCGCCAGGTCCTCCGGGCCGCGGTATGCCTCGACCTCCACGATGCGCCCGCCCACGACGCCGCCCGGCGACTCGTGGATGAGCCGGCAGCCGAGCAGGTCAACCGCGAGGAGCGTCGAAGGCCGGTCGAACCACCCGCGGGCCAGCGCCAGCGACGGATGCGTCGTCGCGGTCGTCACGGGAGGAGCAGGCGGGCGATCTCTTCCGGTACGAACGGGCGGGCCAGCGCACCGGCGGTCGGGATGAGCGTCTCGCGGAAGAAGGCGATGATCAACGAGTCGTTCAGCGCCTCGTAGTAGCCAGCCACCCAGCCGCCGGTCTCGCCACCGCCCAGGAAGAAGCTGTCGAACACCACCAGTTGAAAGCTCAACACCAGCGCCGCGAAGATCAGCCCGAAGACCGCGCCACCGATCTCATCGAGCTGCCTGACGATCGGGAGTCGCGTGCGCCGGTAAAGCGCCCGGATCACGAAAAAGCCCGCGATCACGAATCCGAAGAACAGGATCACGAAGATGAGGAGCTCACGTCCCTCGGGGGTGAACGCGGTCCAGAAGCGCAGCAGGTCGATGATCGGGCCCTTGAGCTGCGCCGCCAGCACAAAGGCGACGATCACCGCGATCGCGTTGAGCACGTAGCGGATCATGCCCTGCGTGAAGCCGGCGAAAACGCCACCGGTCAGGATGCCGATGATCGCCAGGTCCACCCAGCTGAGCTGTGACAGAACCTCCACGCCTCGAACACCTCCGTACCGATGAGCGCCGAGCGTTCATGACCGGCTCGGGCGGGCGCAAGGGTACCAGATGCTCCTAGCGGATCTCCGCCGACAGGTGGTGACGCAGAGCGCCGCGCACCTTGTTGAGCGCCTTGTCGATGGTCTTCTCCTCCCCCGCTTGTGTGGGCTGGAAGCGAAAGGCGAACGCATAGCTGACGCGCCCGGGACCGATCTGCTCGCCGCGGTAGACGTCGAACAGCCGCAGCTCCTCCAGCAGTGGTCCAGCGCTCATGCGCGCCACGCGCAGCAGCTCACCGACCGGCGTCGCCTCGTCGACGACCACGGCGAGGTCGCGGTCGACCGGCTGGGCCGGCGAAATGGGACGCGAGCGCTGCCGTTCCGGCACCAGGTCGAGGAGCAGGTCAATGCTGATCGAGGCGTCCACCGGCCGTCCGGTCAGGCCCCACGCCTCGACCACGGTCGGGTGCACCTCTCCCAGCGAACCGTAGGGGCGTCCGTTGCCATCCGCCATCAGCCCGGTGCGACCCGGATGGCGGTGGGGATGTCGGCCGTCCGGATCCTCGGCGCGATACGACGGTCGTGGCGCGCCGAGCGCATCGTGAAGCGCGTCGACCACGCCCTTGAGGGTCGCGACATCCGCGGCCCGTGCACCCGCGTCGGGGGTGGCGGGAACGGCGCTGCCGGCCAGCACGATCCCCAGCTCCCAAGACTCGTACCTCCCGGTGCCCGACGATTCGGCCCGCTTGTCACGCGGAGTAGCCCGATCGGGGTGATACCAGTACACCTTGCCGAGGTCGAAGAGCCAGGCGTCGGGCCGGCGGCGACGAGCGTTGTCGGCCACACCGGCCAGCAGCGAGGGCGCCAAGGATGGGCGCAGGATGGCGTGCTCGGGGCTGAGCGGGTTGTGGATCCGGATCAGCTCCGGGTCGGAGGTGTCCAGGCCGGTGCGAGCCAGGTCATCGGCCCCGATCAGCGCGTGACCTACCATTTCGTCCAGACCGATGCCGGCCAGGATGCGCCGGATGCGGTGGCGCGCCGCGCTGGGATCCGGCCGGTACGGCGGCAGGGCGGCATGCGGCAGGCGTCCGATGATGTTCTCGTAGCCGTGGGCGCGCGCCACCTCCTCGGCAATGTCCGCGGCGACCAGGACATCGAGCCGATGCGACGGCACGGCCACCTCGAGCTCGTCACCGTCGCCCGCGACGACGAATCCCAGCGGCGCCAGCAGCTCGTGCACGCGCTCGGCCTGAAGCTCGATGCCCAGCAGCCTGTTCATGCGCGAGACGCTGACGCCGACCCGCCGTGGCTCCTTGGGGTCCGGATCGTTGTCGACCACTCCGCGGCCTACGCGGGCGCCGGTCAGCTCGGCCAGAAGCTGCGCCGCGCGATCGACCGCCAGGCGCGGCAGCTCGTGACCGATCCCCTTCTCGTGGCGCATGCTCGCCTCGGAGCGCAGACCCAGGCGGCGTGCCGTGCTGCGGACGGTGGGCCCATGGAAGATCGCCGACTCGAGGATGACGCTGGTGGTCGCCTCCATCACCTCAGTCGATGCGCCGCCCATGATCCCGGCCAGGCCGATCGCCCGCTCCCGGTCCGCGATGACCAGCATCCGCTCATCGAGCCGGCGTTCGAGGTGATCGATCGTGGTCAGGGTCTCGCCATCGCGGGCGCGGCGCACGACCATCTCGCCATTCGGGATCGCATCGGCGTCGTAGGCGTGCATCGGCTGCCCGATCTCGTGCATGACGTAATTGGTCACGTCAACCACTGCGCTGATAGGGCGCATGCCGGCCGCGAGCAGCCGGCGCTGCATCCAATCGGGCGACGGACCGTTCGCCACGCTGGTGAACCAGCGTGCCGCGAAGCGCGGATTGAGCTCCGGCTCCTCGATTTGCACGCTGACGTGGGCATCACTCGGTTCATCGGCCTCGTCGAGCTTGACCTGTGGCACCCGCAGCTCGCCGCCCGTGAAGGCGGCGATCTCGCGCGCCAGGCCGACCATCGAGAGCGCGTCGCCGCGGTTCGGCTTGACGTCCACTTCGAGCACGATGTCGCCGACCACGTCGGCCAGTGGCGTGCCCAGGGCGATCTCGTCGCCATGACCCAGGATGTGGATTCCGTCCGCATCAGTCCCAAGATCCAGCTCGATGGCGCTGCACAGCATGCCGTTGCTGACCACGCCCCGGATCCTGCTGCGCTCGATCTTGCGGTCCCCGGGCAGGACCGCCCCCACCAGCGCGGCGGGCACGAGTTGGCCGACCTCCAGGTTCTGGGCGCCGCACACGATCTCAACCGGCGCGTCGCCACCGACGTCGACCTTCGTGAGCCACAGGGTGTCCGCGTTCGGGTGTCGGTTCACCTCCAGGACGCGGGCGACGACGACACCGGTCCAGTCCGAGCCTGCCGTCTCGACGGCGCTGACTTCCATGCCACGCATGGTCAGCTCGTCCGCGAGCTCGCGCGGGGAGAGATCGAAGTCCACGTACTCGCGCAGCCAGGAGAGCGGAACGCGCATGGCTACCGTCCCTCCGCGAACTGGCCGAGGAAGCGCAGGTCGGCGCTGAAGAAGAGCCGGATGTCACCGATGCCATGACGCAGCATCGTCATCCGATCGGGGCCCATACCGAACGCGTAGCCCTGGAAATCGTCCGGGTCGAAGCCGCCGTTACGGAGCACGGTCGGATGGACCATGCCGGCGCCCAGGATCGTCATCCAGCCCGAGCGCTTGCAGGCCGGGCATCCAACGCCGCCGCACACCAGGCAGCCGATGTCGAACGCGACGCTCGGCTCGGTGAACGGGTAGTAGCCGGGACGGAAACGAGTCTTCACGTCTCGGCCGTAGAGCGCGCGGGCGACCTCCTCAAGCATGCCCTTGAGGTCGGCCAGGCTCGTGTCGCGGTCCACCACGAGCCCCTCGATCTGGAAGAACTCGAAGCCGTGGCTTGCATCCACCGCCTCGTACCGGAAGCACCGGCCGGGGGTGAGCACCCTGATCGGGGGTTCCAGGGCCCGCATGGCGCGGATCTGCGTCGGCGAAGTATGGGCGCGCAGGATGGTGCCGTCGGTCGCCGGGCGCGGCTGCCCCGCCTCGACACTGCCGGGCTCGGCGACGTAGAGCGTGTCCCACAGGTCGCGGGCGGGATGGTCTGGTGGGATATTGAGGAGCTCGAAGTTGTACTCCTCGGTCTCGATCTCCGGCCCTTCGAAGACCTCGAAGCCGTAGGCGTGGAAGATCTCGCGCAGGTCGCGCATGGTGGTCAGCACCGGGTGGAGGTGTCCGGTGCGCAGCGGCCGACCAGGCGCGCTCATGTCGATGGCCTCCTCGGCAAGGCGCGCTCCGAGGTCGCCGGCGTTGAGTTTTGCGAGCTGGTCGGCGATTGCCGTCTCGATTTCGAGGCGGGCGCCATTCGCCGCCTGACCCAGCGCCGGACGCTGGTCCGCGGGGACCGATCCCAGCTGCTTCAGCAGCGCCGTGAGGCGGCCCGAGCGGCCAAGGAGCTCCTGGCGAATGGCGTCGACTTCGCGTGCGCTCGAGGCTTCAGCCAGGCGCTCGCGCGCGAGAGAGCGCAGGCCGTCCAGATCGGCAAGGAGGTCAGTCATGAGCAATGCAGCGCTAAGCTCGTCATTTCGCCATCGGGAGACCGTAAGGCGAGGTTCGGGCGTTGCCCAACCCCACTGAACCCCCAACCCGAGCGTCCGTGCCAGCCCGCGCCCTCGTGAAGAGGGCCCATTGCTCGCCTACCGCCCTCCGTATGACAGGGTGACGACACTCGGCGCGCGCGGCGGAGATAACGGTCACGTCGCGACCATGTGACGCTGGCGGCACGGGGCTGGTCATCAGATTCATCGGTCCTGACCCAATCATCGCAAGAAAGCGAACGACCCCGCCGCCCCGGAATCCGGGACAGGGCCGCGAGGACCGGCGTCCTGGAACGCCGGTCAGCTGGTAAAAGTGGCCCTGGCCGTATCGACCATGGCCGCGAAGGCGGCAGGTTCGCGCACAGCCATGTCGGCCAGGATCTTTCGGTCAACCTCGACACCGGCGCTCTTGAGTCCGGCGATAAAGCGGCCGTAGGGCACGCCGTGCTGGCGCGATGCGGCGTTGATGCGCTCGATCCATAGGCGACGCATGTCACGCTTGCGGTCGCGGCGATCGCGATAGGCGTAGACGAGGGCGTGAATGAGCGCCTCGCGCGCCGGACGGATCAGTGTCGAGCGTGTCCCGCGACGGCCTTCTGCCTGGTTGAGCAGGCGCTTGTGGCGACGATGGGCGGCGACGCCGCGCTTGATACGGGCCATCGGTTACTTCCCCTTGCCCGCGTACGGCATGAGCCGCTCGAGCTGGCTGGTGTGCGTTGTGGACGCGCCCGCCATCCCCGCGTAGCGGCGCGTGCGACGGCTCGACTTGATCTCCAGGTGATGGCCACGCCACGCCTTCGGCCGGATCCACTTCCCGGAGCCGGTTTTCCTGTAGCGCTTGGCCGTCCCCTTGTGGGTCTTCATTTTCGGCATGATCGTTACGGTCCCTGCTGTGCCGGTGTCTCGGTCGTCACCTGGGGAAGTGGCCCCTTGGCGGCGATCGCGTCACCGATGGTATCGGCGGCTTCCGCGGAGCTCTCCGCATCGCCGTTCTCGGTCTTCTTCTCGGCCCGCTTCTCGAGCGGCGCCATGACGATGTACATGCTTCGACCCTCGAGCAACGGCTGCCGCTCGATGGCGCCGTGCTCGGCGAGGAGCTCGGCGGTCCGCATCAGCAGATCGCGGCCCAGGTTCGAGTGGCTGATCTCGCGCCCGCGGAAACGGACCGTGACCTTCACCCGGTCGCCGTGGTCGAGGAACTGGCCCGCACGTCGCGCCTTGACCTGGAGATCATGGACGTCGACCTTGACGCCCAGGCGAACCTCCTTGAAGGTCTGCGACTTCTGCTTCTTCTTCTGTTCGCGCTCGCGCTTCTGGAGCTCGTACTTGTACTGGCCGTAGTCGAGGATGCGGCAGACGGGGGGGACGGCGGTGGGCGCCACTTCGACGAGGTCGAGGCCCCTCTCCTGGGCGAGGGCGAGCGCGTCCGCTGTAGCCATCACGCCGAGCTGCTCACCTTGATCATCAATGATCCGTACCTCGCGGATTCGGATCATCTCGTTGATGCGGAGGTCCCTTGCCAGTGTCTGCTCTCCTTCAACAACAAGGCCACCTGGCCGATCACGGACGGGTGGCCCTGCAACGTACGCGAATTGCCGCCGGATGATACACCGATTCTGAACGGGTGGTCAACGAGGTGAGCTAGCGCGGGTAGTCGAAGAAAACCGCCACCTGGCGGCCGTCGGGATCGGCCAGGCGGAAGCTGCGAGTTCCCTCCCACCGGTCGCCCGATGGTGGCGCCGCCAGGGCAAAGCCGCGCCGTCCGAGCTCTTGCGCCCAGGCGTCCACCTCCGACGCCGTGTCGACCTTGAAGCCGATCTGCATACCGTCGCGGGTGGGCCGCTCGCCACGCCGGAAGCTGAGCTCGAAGCCGCCCAATTCGAGGTCCACGCCGGCGGGGTCGCCCGCCATCCTTCGGAAGCCGAAGGCGGATTCGTAGAACTCAGCAACACGCGATGGATCGGTCGACAGCAGGGCGAGCTGGCCGATGCCGCGCATCTTCCTCATGACGGCTGACCCGTGGCGCGGGTCAACGCGCGGTGGAGGGACCCAATTCGGGGGCCTCCACCGTCATCTGACCCGTAGGGCGAGCGAAACGCAGGAGAAACGCCGCTCCACCGGCGTTTGACCCGTGCCACGGGTCGCGACGCCGCGACAGGGTTCATTCGGCGACGACGACGGGCCACATCTCGCGCGAGGCGTTGCGACCAACCAGGTCGGCCACGAACTCGTCGATCGCCACGCCTTGGCTCGACTCGCCCGTGCGCAGGCGCGGCGAAACGGCTCCCGCTTCCGCGTCCCGATCCCCGACGACCACCATGACCGGGATCTTCTGCTCCTGCGCATCGCGCAGCTTGAGCTGCATGCGCTCCGAGCGATCATCGACCTCGGCCCGAAGGCCCGCATCGGCCACGGCGGCTCGCACCGTCTCGGCGTAGTCGAGGTGACGGTCCGCGATGGGCACGATCATGACCTGGACCGGGGCCAGCCACAACGGGAAGGCGCCGGTGTAGTGTTCGGTGATGATGCCGATGAACCGCTCGAACGACCCGTAGATGGCATAGTGGATGACGACCGGGCGCCCGAATCCGCCATCGGCGGATCGGTATTCGAGGTCGAAGCGCTGCGGGAGCTGGTAGTCGGCCTGGATGGTGGCCATCTGCCACTCACGCCCCAGCGCATCCTCGATGAAGATGTCTATCTTGGGCGCGTAGAACGCCCCGCCCCCCTCATCGAGGGTGTAGGGCATGCCGTCCTCCTCCAGCCGATCCCGAAGTCGCGCCTCCGCCCGCTCCCAGAACTCGTCCGACCCTAACCGCGTCTCCGGTCGCGTGGCCAGCTTGGCGCGCGGCTCGAAGCCGAAGGGCGCGTACTGCTTGCGCACGAGCGAGAGCGCCAGCCGAATCTCGTCGTCGACCTGGTCGTCGCGGCAGAAGACGTGAGAGTCGTCCTGGGTCAGCTGGCGCACGCGGAACATGCCGGCCAGGACGCCGGTTCGCTCCTTGCGGAACAGGACCGAGTAATCGGCGAAGCGCATCGGCAGCTCGCGGTAGGAGTGCGAGCGCGTCTTGTAGATCAGGATCTCCTCCGGGCAGTTCATGGGCTTGAGCCCGGAGACGTGATCGTGGTCGTCGACGACGAACATGTTGTCCTGGTAGTTGGCCCAGTGGCCCGACGTCTCCCACAGCTCCTTGCGCACCAGGCTCGGGGTGCGGACCTCGTCAAAGCCGGCCTCCAGCCGCACCTGACGTGACCACGCCTCGAGGGCCCGCCACAGCGCCATGCCGCGCGGGTGGAGGAAGGGCGCGGCCGGCGACTCGGGATGGAACGTGAAGAGATCGAGCTCACGACCGAGCTTGCGATGATCGCGCTTCTTGGCCTCTTCGAGGCGCCACAGGTGCTTGTCGAGATCCTCGACGGTGTCCCAGGCGGTGCCGTAGATGCGCTGAAGCATCGGGCGCTTCTCGTCGCCGCGCCAGTAGGCGCCGGCGCTGTTCAGCAGCTTGAAGGCGCCGAGCTCCTTGGTGGACGCCACGTGCCCGCCTCGGCAAAGATCCTCGAAGTCACCGTGCCGATAGAAGGTGACCGTGTCGCCTTCCGACTCGGGTAGATCGTTGACGATCTCGACCTTGAAAGGCTGGCCGCGACGGTTGAGGAGCTCGATGGCTTCCGCACGCGGAAGGTCCTGCGAGAGCTCGAAGCTCAGGTCGGCCGCCTGCTGCTCGCGCATCTTGGCCTCGATCTGCTCGAGATCGGCTGGCGTGAGCGGCCGGGGCAGGTCGAAGTCGTAGTAGAAGCCGTCCTTGATGGCCGGACCGATGCCCAGCTTCGCCTCCGGAAACAGCTCCGCCACGGCCGCGGCCATCATGTGCGCCGCGCTGTGGCGCATGGCGGCGAGGTGGTCCTGGGTTCCCGAGGCCAGGGCCGCGGCCGCGTCCTGGGCGATCTCGTCAGGGTCGATTGCCATGCGCCGAAGGGTAGCGCCTCGCACGTGCAACCGCACCGCGCAGAGGTGCCCCGTACGGGCTCAGTACCGGACGCGTGGATCCACGACCGCGATGACGACATCAACGAGCAGGTTCGCGATGACGATGCAGAACGTTCCGAACAGCACCGTGCCCATGATCAACGGCACATCCGTGTTCGTGATCGAGTCGACCGCCAGCTTTCCGACCCCCGGCCAACTGAACACC
>JACDBS010000009.1 GCA_013694795.1 Chloroflexota bacterium
GCGTTGTCTGCGCGCCCAGTGATCGGGCGACTCCGGCTCCGATCAGCCGGCCGCCGAGCATGGCGGCATGGAAGGCGGCCGGCCCCAGTGCGCCGATGAATGCCGCCGCGCCCAGCTCATCGCGCAGCCGAGCACGCCGAAGCAGATCGGAAGCGGCGACGGGCGCATCGGTCCATTGTGCGCATCCGCCCACGGCTAGAATCGGCGCCGATGCCAGTCCATGTCAGTCAGCACCCGCTGGTGGCCCACAAGCTCGCAATCCTGCGCGACAAGACGACCGAGCCCAAGAAGTTCCGCGAGCTCGTGCGCGAGCTGACGTGGCTGCTCGGCTACGAGGCCATGGCCGATCTCGCCACGCGTCCGGAACCGATCGAGACGCCATTGGAGCCGATGACGGCCGCTCGCCTGGAGCCCAAGGTCGGCCTCATCCCCATCCTGCGCGCCGGCCTGGGAATGGTGGACGCCATGCTGGAGCTCCTGCCGACCGCCGAGGTGTGGCACATCGGCCTCTACCGCGACGAGCGCACCCTCAAGCCGGTCGAGTACTACAACAAGCTGCCCGACGCGGCGACCGTCCAGGTGTGCCTCATCCTGGACCCCATGCTGGCAACCGGAGGCTCTGCCGCAGCTACGGTCGACATCCTCAAGCAGTGGGGGGCGGCGCGGGTGAAGCAGGTGTCGCTGATCGCCGCACCGGAGGGCGTTGCCACGCTATCAGCGGCACATCCCGATATGGATATCCACGTCGCGGCCATGGACTCGCATCTCAACGAACGTGGATACATCGTGCCGGGCCTCGGCGACGCCGGCGACCGGCAGTTCGGCACCTTCGCGGGGCCGGAATCGGTGCCCGGTCACGGTCCCGATGACGAGACGGCCGAGGTGGTCCGTCGCCTCCAGCGCGACCTCAAGGACTGAGCGCATACGATCGACTCCCCGCAACACCAGGCACAACGAAATGTTCCCGAAGGAACCGCCGCTGGACCATTGATGCAATCGCTGGTGCCTTTGGCTGCCCCTTCGGGAACACCAGGAGAATAGGCGCGGCGGTGAGGGGCGCGCAATCCCCGTTCTCCACGAGCTTCGACCATCGGGACAGGGTTATCCACAGGTTATCCACATGGTGGACATTGACGTGGCTTTCATACAGCGGCGGTAGATTGCGGTCCATGGACAAAGAACGTCAGCGCGTCATCTTCGTCTGCACCCACAACAGCGCCCGCAGCCAGATGGCCGAGGGCATGCTCCGCACATGGGGCGGGGAGCGATTCGAGTCGTTCAGCGCCGGCACCGAAGCCACCAGCGTGCGGCCGGAGGCCATCACGGTCATGAACGAGATCGGGATCGACATCGCCGGCCACACGAGCAAGACGCTGGAACCGTTCATGGGCGAACCCTTCAGCTGGCTGATCACCGTGTGCGACCAGGCGAAGGAGTCCTGCCCCGTGATCCCGGGCGTGGCGCAGCAGGCACACTGGAGCATCGATGACCCGTCGGGCGTGGAGGGTGACGAGGCGGCGCGCCTCGAGGCGTTCCGCATAGCACGCGACCGACTCCGCGATCGAATCCACGTGTTCATCCTGGCCGCCGGGCGCGACGACCTCCCGCACCCCGAACCCACGCGCATCGGCCAGTAGGCGGCCTGCCACTCTCCGCGGCGGGCTCCGCCTGTCCTCGCTGACCCGCACGCGCGCTGCGCTACACTCGGAGCGACCCTTCATCGACAGGAGACCGATGCCCGCCTCCACCATTCGCGTGGCCGTGACCGGAGCGGCCGGCCAGATCGGCTACGCGCTTCTCTTTCGCCTGGCGTCCGGACAGGCGTTCGGACCCGACACGAAGGTGCTCCTCCGGCTGCTCGAGCTCGAGCCGGCGCTGCCTGCGCTCGAGGGCGTGCGCATGGAGCTGGACGACTGCGCATTTCCGCTGCTCGAAGGCGTCGTGGCCACCTCCGACACCAACGAGGCATTCCAGGGCGCCAACTGGGCGCTCCTCGTCGGAGCCGTGCCGCGCAGGGAGGGGATGGAGCGCAAGGACCTGCTCAGCATCAACGGCGGCATCTTCACCGGCCAGGGAGAAGCCATCGCCCGCAATGCGGCTGATGACTGCCGGGTGCTGGTGGTCGGAAACCCGTGCAACACAAACGCGCTCATCGGCTCAACTGCTGCTGCCCGTCACGGGATGCCGAAGGACCGATGGTTCGCGATGACCATGCTCGACGAGAACCGCGGCCGCTCCCAGCTGGCCGAGAAGGCCGGCGTCGCGGTCACCGATGTCCGCGACCTTGCGATCTGGGGCAACCACTCCTCGACGCAGTTCCCGGACGCGTGGCACGCGAGCATCGGCGGGCGACCGGCGCCCGAGGTCATCGGCGACGAGGAGTGGCTGCGCGGCGAGTTCATCTCCAGCGTGCAGCAGCGTGGCGCGACCATCATCAAGGCCCGCGGCCAGAGCTCGGCCGCCAGCGCCGCCAACGCGGTGATCGATACGGTGCGCAACGTCGCGCGACCCTCGGGTGAGACCTTCAGCTCCGCGATCCCCGCGCCCACGGACGGCGCGTACGACGTTCCCGAGGGCCTCGTCTTCGGTTATCCGCTGCGCACCAGCGCACCCGGTACGGTCGAGATCGTGCAGGGCATCGAGCACGGCGACTTCGCCCGATCGAAGATCGTGGCGACCACGGACGAGCTGCTGGAGGAGCGCGCGGCCATCGAGGACCTGCTGGCATGACCACCGACTCGCCGACCCGCGCCGACGCCGCCAGCCTGCGCGTCGGCGGCCAGGAGCTGGAGCTGCCGATCGTGCATGGCACCGACGGGGACGACGCGGTCGACATCGGCAAGCTGCGTGGCGAGACCGGCCTGATCACCCTGGATCCCGGCTATGGCAACACCGGCGCATGCACCAGCGCCATCACCTTCTTGGACGGAGAGGACGGGATCCTTCGCTACCGCGGCTATCCCATCGAGCAGCTCGCCGCGCAGTCGACCTTCCTGGAGGTCGCGTACCTGCTCATCTGGGGCGAGCTGCCGACGCGGGAGCAGTTGGATCGGTTCGTCTCCGAGGTCACGCATCACACGCTCATCCGCGAGGAGATGCGCCACTTCTTCGACTCGTTCCCTTCGGATGCCCATCCGATGGCGGTGCTTGCCTCCGGCACGGTGGGCATGAGCAACTTCTATCCCGACAGCCAAAACATCTTCGATCCAGACGCGGTCGAAATCACAATCAATCGGCTCATCGCCAAGCTGCCCACCCTTGCCGCGTGGTCCTTCAAGAAGGCAATCGGCCAGCCGTACGTCTACCCGCGCAACGACCTCGGCTATTCGGCAAACCTGCTGCACATGATGTTCGCCGTCCCGTCGGAGGCCTACGAGGTCAACCCGAAGGTGGCGGAGGCGCTCGACCTGCTGCTCATCCTCCATGCCGATCACGAGCAGAACGCATCCACCGCGACGGTGCGCATGGTCGGCAGCACGCATGCCAACCTGTACGCATCCATCAGCGCCGGCATCAGCGCGCTGTGGGGACCTCTCCATGGCGGCGCAAACGAGGCGGTGATCGACACGCTGGAGCGCATCGTGGCGGACGGTGGCAGCGTACAGAAATGGGTCGACAAAGCCAAGGACCCGAACGACACGTTCCGGTTGGCCGGCTTCGGCCACCGCATCTACAGGAACTTCGATCCGCGCGCGAAGATCATCAAGTCCGCCGCCGAACGGGTGCTGGCCGCCACCGGGGCCGATGACGACCTGTTCGAGGTCGCCCAGCGCCTGGAGGACGTCGCGCTCAACGACGAGTACTTCATCAGCCGCAAGCTCTACCCTAACGTCGATTTCTACTCCGGCATGATCTATCGCGCCATCGGCTTCCCGAAGACCATGTTCACCAACTGCTTCGCCATCGGGCGCCTTCCTGGCTGGATCGCCCAGTGGAAAGAGATGATGGAGTCGCCCGAGACGAAGATCGGCCGTCCGCGGCAGGTGTACATCGGTCCGGACACCCGCGCCTACGTTGCAATTGAGCAGCGCTGAATGCGCCTGACGGTTCTCGGTCGCTCACCGGCCTCGCCCAACCCGGGCGAGGCCTGCGCCGGCTACCTCGTGGAGGGCGGCGGCTCACGGGTGCTGGTCGACATCGGCCCCGGCGTGGTCTCGCAGCTGGTCGGCCGACACCATCCCGATGAGCTCGACGCGGTGGTGGTGAGCCACATGCACGCCGACCACATGCTCGACCTCGTCACGCTCCGCTACGTCTATCCATGGCGCGCCCGGCCAAAGAACGAGCGGATGCGCGTCGTCCTGCCACCCGGATCGGCCGACCAGGTGCTCGACCTTGCCCGCGGCGTCGGAAGTGCCAAGTTCTTCGAGAGCTGCTTCCGCTTGTCGGAGCACGACGGTGACTCGTCGCTGTCGTTCGGCGCGCTGTCGCTGCGTCCGATCGCGACGCAGCACTACATCCCCTGCTGGGGCTTTCGCATTGAGGCCGATGGGCGCCGGCTCGGCTACACCGCCGATACCGCCCCCTGTGGCGGGTTGAGCGAACTCGCGGACGGTGCCGACCTCTTGCTGAGCGAGGCGACGTTGCGCTCTCTCGATGAGGACGCGGTTGCGCCGGAACCACGCGGCCATCTGACCCCGGCCGAGGCCGGCGACGCGGCTCGAGAGGGCGGGGCGCGGCGCCTCCTGCTGACCCATCTTCCGGTCGACGGGGACGGCGCATGGGCTCGCGATCTCGCGAGTGAAGCCTTCGGTGCGGAGGCCGAGATCGCCGAGCCGGCGCGATCCTACGAGATCTGAGCCGGAATCACCGCTTACTGCTCGCCTACTGCTCGCTTACGGCTCGCTGACGCGAGCGCGGGCGATCCAGCGGTCCGCTCCCCACGTCGCCAGCGCCCAGACCAGCGAGAGGGCGAGGGCCATGATCGCCACGAGGCCCGCAGCAAGGAGCGCGCCCGCCCCGGGAATCACGCCCGCCATGATCAGGGTGGCGCCAAGGACGAAGGCCAGGCCGATGGCGACCATGACAAGCGCGATCTTGGCGGCGGTGAGCATGAACCATCCCAGCGAATGCCCCTGCGCGCGGCCGGTCAGCCACAGCATGCACGGACCGGCCGCTCCCGCCAGGGATGTGTAGATCCCGAAGCCTCCGAACAGCGCGCCGGCGCCAAGCCGCTCACCGGTCGAGATCCACACGAATGTCCAGGCGGCCAAGAGCGTCGAAAGCGCGCCGACACCAATGAGCCAGATCAGCAGCAGCGTCGCCGTTCCACCCGATAGTCGCTCGATGAGCTCGCCATCCGACGCCTCGACGAGCTCGGTGGGACCGTCTTGGCGAGGGGTCTCGCTCACGAAGCCGATGCGGCGAAGGCCGCCTCCAGATCGGCACTCAGGTCGTCGGCCGCCTCGATGCCCACCGACAGGCGCACCAGCGAGGCGGGCACGGCCAGCGGCGAATCGGCGACCGATGCGTGCGTCATCGGCGCCGGAAGCTCGATGAGCGACTCGACCGCGCCGAGGGACTCCGCCAGCGTGAAGAGGCGAGCGGCGCCGGCAAAGCGTCGCGCGGCATCCTCGCCGCCGCGCAGCTCGAAGCTCAACATGGCGCCCGGAAGGCGCATCTGGCGCTCCACCAGCTCAGCGGCCGGGTGATCGGGCAGGCCGGGATAGTGGACGCGCTCGACCTCCGGGCGATCCACCAGCCAGAGCGCCAGCATGAGAGCGTTGGCGCATGCTCGTTCCATACGCACCGCGAGCGTTCGCATGCCGCGCATGATGAGGAAGCAGTCGAATGGGCTGGGAACTGCCCCGGCCGCGTTCTGATGGAAGCGCAGCCGCTCGGCCAGCTCGTCGGAGCGCGTGGCGATCAGCCCGCCGATGACATCCGAGTGCCCGCCCAGGTACTTGGTGGCGGAGTGCAGCACCAGGTCGGCGCCCAGCTCCAGCGGACGCTGGAGGTACGGCGTCGCGAAAGTGTTATCGACCACCGCGGTGGCACCGGCCACGGCCGCCAGTCGGGCCACGGCGCTTATGTCGATGACCTTGAGCAACGGATTGGACGGAGTCTCGATCCAGACCATTCTTGGCGGCCGCTCGGCTGCGAACGCTGTCGCGACCGCATCGAGGTCGCGGAGGTCGATCGTATCGGTCTCGATGCCGTATCGGCGCCAGACCTTGTCCGCCAGGCGCCACGTGCCGCCGTACACGTCGTCGCTCATGAGCAGCCGGTCGCCGGGGTCGAGCAGGTAGAGGACGTTCTGCGTGGCCGCCAGGCCGGAGGCATACGCGAGGCCATGAGAGCCGCCTTCGAGCGTTGCGATCGCCTCTTCCAGCGCCAGGCGCGTCGGGTTGCCGCTGCGGCCGTACTCGAACCCGCCACGCAGGCCGCCGACACCGTCCTGCTTGAAGGTGGTGCTCATCTGGATGGCCGGCACCACGGCGCCGGTATGCGGATCTGGTTCCGCGCCGGCATGGACGGCCAGCGTCTCAAATCGGTCGGTCATCGTGCCGGCCATTCTGACACCGATGGCGCGCGCCTCACTCGGCGGGAGATTCGGTCGCGATCGGCTCCGCATGGGCCGGCGCGGGACTCGTCTGCCACGCACGCCACGCATCGCGGGCCACCCAGACGGCGATGAGCAGGATGAGGAACCCATTCACCGGATGGAGCGCCGCGATGGCCGGCACCGAATCGCGCTGGAGGACGAGGACAGATTGCAGGATGAACTGGCCGAACATGACCGCCGCCGCGATCGCATGCCACCGCCCATACCGCCCGACCAGCGCGGTCACGAGCAGGACGGCGGGCAGCAGCGTGAGCAGGTAGCCGAAATCGCGGTGCGTCGCGAATGCGGTGGCTCCGGAGAAGACTCCCATGCCGGCCAGAAAGACCTGCACGAACAGGCCGATGACGTACAGCCAGGCGACGCCGAGGTGGATCGGACGCGCGATGCTCTGGGCCATCGAATGTTCCTCCGTTCACGATGCCGACGCGGGACGGTGCGCCTCGTGCAGGCTCCCTATCTCGTCCGCGGGAAGCCGAGATCCACCGACGATGTCCCTGGATCCGGCCAGCGAGCGGTGACGACCTTGCCGCGCGTGTAGAACCCGATCCCCTCGGGGCCGTACATGTGGATGTCGCCGAAGAGCGACGACTTCCAGCCGCCGAAGCTGTAGTACGCGACCGGCACCGGGATCGGCACGTTGAGGCCGACCATCCCGACACTGACGTCGAACTGGTACTGGCGCGCTGCGCCGCCGTCGCGGGTGAAGATGGCCGTGCCGTTGCCGTACTCGTTGTCGTTCACGATCTTCAACGCCTCGGGATAGTCGGGCACGCGAACGATCTCCAGCACCGGCCCGAAGATCTCGTTGCGGTAGCACTCCATCTCGGGCGTCACGTTGTCGAGCAGCGAGACGCCCAGGAAGAAGCCCTTGTCTTCCTTGTACAGGACGTGCTCGCGCCCGTCGACCCGCAGCGTGGCGCCCTGGGAAGGACCGCTCTCGAGATAGGAAGCCACCTTGTCGCGGTGCTCCCTGGTGATGAGCGGGCCCATCTCGGACCCCTCTTCATGACCCGGACCGATCTTGATCTTGGGCAGCCGCTCCTCGATGGCCGCGACCAGCGGATCGGCAACATCGCCGACGGCCACCACGACTGAGATAGCCATGCAGCGCTCGCCCGCGGAGCCGTAGGCGGCGGAGACGGCGGCATCGGCGGCCATCTCGATATCGGCGTCTGGCAGGACGACCATGTGGTTCTTCGCGCCACCCAGCGCCTGCACCCGCTTGCCGGCCTTCGTGCCGGTCTCGTAGATGTAGCGCGCGATCGGCGTGGAGCCCACGAAGCTCACCGCCGCGATGCCGGGGTGCTCGAGGATGGCATCGACCGCCACCTTGTCCCCGTGCACGACGTTGAAGACGCCGTCCGGCACGCCGGCCTCCTTGAGGAGCTCAGCCAGATAGACCGATGCGGATGGGTCCTTTTCGCTCGGCTTCAGGATGAAGGCGTTGCCGCAGGCGATGGCGTTGGCGAACATCCACATCGGCACCATGGCCGGGAAGTTGAACGGAGTGATGCCCGCCACCACGCCCAGCGGCTGGCGGATCTGGTAGACGTCAACCCCGCTGCTGACCTGCTCGCTGAAGCCGCCCTTGAGGAGGTGCGGGATGCCGGTCGCGAACTCGATGTTCTCCAGGCCGCGGGCGACCTCGCCCAACGCATCGGTCCTGACCTTGCCGTGCTCGCGGGTCAGGTGCGCCGCGATCTCCTCGCGGTGCTGCTCCACCAGGTTGCGGACGCGGAACATGATCTCGGTCCGCCTGCTGATCGACGTGGCACGCCAGGCCGGGAACGCATCGTGGGCCGCGGTGACCGCCTGATTGACCTCTTCGACCGACGCGAAGTCGACGAGTCGCGCGACCTCGCCGGTGGCCGGGTTGTAGACCGGACCGTTTCGGCCGCTGGTGCCTGCCACGCGAACGCCATTGATCCAGTGGTTGACCCGCTCCAGCCCGGTCGCGTCACTGCCCGCGGCGACCGGCGGCTCTGCGACGTGCGTCATGACGCTCCTCGTATGTGCTCGCTTGCTTCGATTTGCCAACGATACTCCGCATGAGCCGATGCGTCAGGTCGAGAGCCCGGGCGCGGGCATCCAACCGCCGCTCGGCGACGATAACGGCGAACGGGGCTTCGGTACGCACCGGCTCGGGGCGGTGCACGCTGGATTCGCGCCGCTCAGCGGCGGAAAGGCTCACGACGCGGCCGGAAATCTCTCCGAGCACCGATGCGTCAGCGGGCGGTGGCCCTTCGCACGCCACCGACGACGCAGCCGATCACGTACATCGCCGACAGCCCCACCTCGACGGCAAGCGGCCAGCTCTCGGGAGCGATCCCGTCGCGGAGCCCCGCAACGTTCGACCCGACGATGAGGCATACGAGCATCGCGGCCAGTCCCACGCCCATCAGCGGCGGAGCGACGGCACCGCGTGGCGCCACGAGAACGCCAAATGTCGCAAGGGAGCAAAGCACGACCATGAGTGAAAGGCCGGCTGTCCAGCCCACGAAGTCCCAGTCGTAATAGCCGAAATGCACACGAGCCCACTCGTGCAGCGTCAGCTCGACCGCGATCGCCAGCGCCAGACCGATCAGCGGCAGGACGAAGTCCACGGCCCTCGCCGTCAGCCCGCGGCCGAAAATCCGGCGCCCGATCACGAACGCCGCCGCCATGCTGAGCAATCCATTGATCCCAAGCAGGACGGCCAGGTCCCATCGAACGGTCTCGGTCGGATTGGCACCCACGACCGGAGCAGCGAGCGGAACCGCCACGAAAAGCGAGACAAACCAGGCCACCAAAGAGAGCCCCGCCCAGAGCCACGGCGCGGTTGAACTGAAGGATCGTTCGTTCGAGGTCATCGTCGCTCAGACGCGTTCAACAGCCAGCGTGTGACGCCCCAATGCTCGCCCACCGCCATTGGATCTGGTCAGGTATTCGCCGGCTGAACGCTATCGGCCGCTGGATGTCCGTAGACGGTCAGCTAATCATGGGCTGACTCTTGGGGTCGGAACTGAGCCGAACCGGCCACCGAGATGTCCGCGCCCACGCTTGGCTCAGAGCTTGGCACCGCGAAGAAGCGTCCAGTTTGTTGCTCTACCAGTCACCCGACGAATAGCGGGGCAAAAGGACGCCGATCAACCTGGTTGAGGGATCTCCGCGCCGCGCAGCACGACCTCTGCCTGCGTCGCCCGCCAGTCGTAGTCGGACACGGCCTCGGCGGCGCCGAGCAGCCCGCGATCGCGCAGCCAGTCGTCGTTGTACAGCTTGCCGACATAGTTGCGCCCGGAGTCCGGCAGCAGCACCACGAACAGCGCATCCGCATCGTCCAGCGAGCGCGCCACCTGGAGCGTGGCCCACAGCGCCGTGCCGCACGACTCGCCCATCAGGATGCCCTCGCGGGCCGTCGCAAAGCGCGCCGTGAGCATCGCGTCGCGGTCGCTCACCCGCACGACAAGGTCGCAGATCGAAGTGTCATAGGTCACGGGCCAGAAGTCCTCGCCGATGCCCTCGGTCAGGTACGCGCCCGGCGCGTCACCCGAGTACACCGACCCGGCCGGATCGGCGCCAACGATGACGACCTCAGGATTCCGCTCCTTCAGGTAACGACCCGCCCCGGAAACCGTCCCTCCGGTCCCCAGAGAGACCACCAGGTGCGTGACACGGCCATCGGTCGCGTCCCAGATCTCGGGGCCGGTCGTCACATAGTGCGCTTCGGGATTCGCCGGATTCGAGTACTGGTCCGGCTCCCACGCGCCGGGCGTCTCGCGTGCCAATCGGTCCGAAACCCGGTAGTACGAGCGCTCATCGGAAGGATCCACATCGGTGGGGCAGACGATCACCTCGGCCCCATAGGCGCGCAACAGGGCCTGCTTCTCCGCGGACTGCTTATCGGCCATGACGAAGATGCACCGATACCCCTTCACCGCCGCGGCCTGCGCCAGCCCCACACCCGTATTTCCGGAAGTCGGCTCCACGATCACGCCGCCGGGGCGGAGCAGGCCTGCCCGCTCGGCGGCTTCGATCATGGGCAGCGCGATGCGGTCCTTCACCGAACCGCCCGGGTTCATATGCTCGAGCTTGGCGACGATCCGCGGGCGGACCCCCGCGGCCACGCGATCAAGCCCAACGAGCGGCGTACGACCCACCGCGGCGGTCACATCGGCCAGGATGCCCGGTCGGTCAGCCAGCGGAGGCCTCCGCCTGCGGCTGCGGCGCGGGCGCATCGGTCCTGGGCTCGTCGGCCGGCCTGATCATGGGCGAGCCCAGTCCGCGCCGGTGCCGGTAGACGAGCCAGACCCCGGCCAGGAGGAGGCCGATGATGCCCACCCACATCGCGGTCGGCACGCCGAGGATGGTCCAGTTGTTGACGCGGTACGACTCGAGCAGGGTGCGCACCGCGCCGTACCACATGATGTACATGAGGGCGGCGTCACCGGCCAGGAGGCGCGGACCGAACCGGCGAATGGCGTACAGCAGCACCAGCATCCCGACCAGGTTGAGCGCCATCTCATAGGCGAAGAGCGGCACGAACTGGGTCGTATCGACCGGGAAGGTCCCCACGTCCCACCCCGTTTCGGCCCGGTGCGCGGCATCGATGGGGATGCCGAACGGCAGGCACGGCGGGAAATCGGTGCCGCACAGGGAGGTTGGTGGGCCGTAGAGCTCCTGGTTGACGAAGTTGCCAAGGCGGCCGATGACCTGGCCCAGCAGCAGCGCGGGCGCGAATACATCCAGCCAGCGAGCCGTATTGAGCCCCTTCGACCGGGTGGATAGGAAAATGGCCAGTGCGCCCCCGGCCACGGCACCCGGAATACCGATGCCGCCGTTCCAGACCTGCGGAATCAGCAGCGGATTGGCGCTGTAGTAGTCCCACAGGTGAACAACGTGGTAGACCCGTGCGCCGATGACGGCCAGCACGATGACCAGCAGGAGCATGGACCACCCGTCCTCGGGGTCCTCGCCCACCCAGGTCGCCACCCGCGCTCCGAGGAGCGCGGAGATGAGCACGGCACTGGCGATGATGATCCCGTACCAGTGCAACTGGAGGGGACCGATCTCCAAGGCGATGGGGTCGATCACCCGCCGATTCTAGCGGGCTCCCGCATTCCGGCCGCAGTGCCCGTGGCTCATCGTGCTGCCCTGCCATCAGCGTAGGCTATGGCAAGACATGAGAGACCGAGGTGACCGATGATCGAGGGCACAGCTCACTCCGCCGCGGATGACCGCGACGAGTTTGGTCGGCCGAAGGCACCGCTCTCGACGGGGCGGCTGCTCGCGGTCACGGCCTATTGGCTGGCCATCACCAGCCTGATGGGAGCATTGACCTTCAGCGTCATCCCGCGGCTCGTCGAGTCGGACGGGGTCCTTGGCAGCGCACAGCATCCCCTCGCCGGTCTGGCCATCGGTGCCATCACGACGATCGGGGTGGTGATCGCCATCCTCGTGCAGCCCACCATGGGCGCCATCAGCGACCACACCCGGCATCGGCTCGGACGGCGCAAGCCGTACATCGTCGCCGGAACGCTCATGGACCTCGTCTTTCTCTCGTTCCTGGCATGGGCCT
>JACDBS010000041.1 GCA_013694795.1 Chloroflexota bacterium
CCGACGTGGAAGAGCGCACGGAGAAACGGGGCGGAGGAGTGCATCAGCTCGTGGTCACTCGTGCCGCGTGCCAGCTGGTAGCCGCGGTCCGTCAGCTCTGTCGCGCGCGCCACATCGGCCGTCGTGGTGAGCATGTCGGCGCCGATGACCGACAGCGTCGCCGCCTGCGCATCGCGCGACGGCTGGCGATCCGCCAGGTCCAGGAGCCGCAGGCTGACATCAAGCGACTCCCGGAACTTGCCGGCTTGGTAGTGCATGGTTGCGAGGGCATTGACGGCACGAGTGAGGAGGAACGGGTCGTCGAGCCGTTCCGCCGCGGCCAGCCCCTCGCGAGCCCATGCCAGCCGTTGCTCGTGCGGAACGGGGTCCGGTTCGTCCCGGTCGAACCAGTACACGGATCCAAACGCGCGCACGATCTGCAGGCGGGCGCGCGCCTCCTCGCTTTCCGCCTCCTCCAGGCCGCGTGCCACGATCCGCTCGATCCTGGCGGGATCCGGCTTCTCGCGGAAGGCGCCCCACCGTGCGCAGGTGCGTCCGATCTTCTCCGCCAGCTGCGCTCGCCGCTCTCGATGGTCAACGCCGGTCAGCAGGGCGAGCGCCTCTTCGTAGCTGCTCAGCGCCTCGTCGCAGTGGTACAGGCCGAAGTGGTCGTCACCCAGCTCCTCGAGCGACATCGCATGCTCCTCCGGGTTCGCGGCAAGGTCACGGGCGGCCTCGTGCACCTCAACCGCCTTGGCGATGGCATACCGGCGCCGAGCGCTGGCGCCCGCAGCGACCAGGGTCTGGAACGCGCGCGATCGAACGCGATCCCGCCCGGCAGGGTCGTGCTCCCAGGCCAGGTCACTGTCCTCGCTCACCACTGCCGTCTGGTAGTGATGCGCCACGAGCTCCACGAATTCGTCGATGCGTGCGCCGGCCAACTGCTCGATCCACGCGGCGACATCCGCATGGGCGCGAGCTCGGCGTGCCTTCGGCAGGCTTGCATAGGCAACGTCGCGCACGAGCGCGTGCTTGAAGATGTACTCCGTCTGGCCGGCGATCGTCGTTGTGGGACGCGCCAGGACCAGACCCTTCTGCTCCAGGGCAAGCAGGGCCGGGGCGACCGCGCCGTTGCCGGCCGCGCGCTCCACCGGCGCCTGCCAGAAGATGCGACCGATGACCGATGCCTCCTGCAGGACGCGCTTCTCCGCCAGCGGCAGCGCGTCGATCCGGGCCGCCAGCAGGGCATGCACGCTGTCCGGCAGCGTCACGCTTGTCACGGCGCCGGTCGTGCGCCAGCCGTCCTCGTCGTGGACGAGGACCTGCTCGTCGATGAGTCGGCGGAGCATCTCCTCCACGAAGAACGGGTTACCCTCCGCCTTGGCCAGGATCTCCGAGCGGAGCTCATCTGGAAGCTTGCCAAAGTCGAGCAGATTCTCGATGAGGCCTGCGGACTGCTCGTCGGTCAGTGGCCGCAGGGACACGGTGGAGACGTCTTCGCGACCGCCGCTCAAGGTGCGCGCCCGGTCGCCGAATTCCGGCCTGGCGGTGGCGACGAGCAGCAGCGGGCCGGACGATCGGCTCAACAGACGGTCAACCATGTCCATGAGCTGGTCTCCGGCCCAGTGCACGTCCTCCAGGACGACGACGGTCGGCCCGATGCGGGCGACCGCCGACAGGAACGCCGGCCAGGCACGCGCAAGCTCGGCCGCGACGGCATCGGGCGGCAGATGCTCCAGCGGGTTCGCCGGAATCGGCAGGCCGGCCGTCATTGCCAGGGCGTGCACGACGTGCAGCCGGTCGTCATCGGGAAGGTGGCCGTCGCGGATGAGGCCGTCGACGGCCGATCGCAGCTTCTGCTCGGCTGCATCCGCAGGCTCGTCCAGCGAGATTCGGCCGAACTGGCGCATGATCTCACCCAGCGCCCAGTACGTGATGCCGTGGCCCATCGGGAGGCATCGACCTCGAAGGGTCGCAAGCCCCTCGTGCGAGTCGGCCGCCGCGCGAACGAATTCCTGCACCAGCCGGCTCTTGCCGATACCGGCCGGTCCGTTGAGGAGGACCAGGTGCGGGCGCTCGGTTTCCATCACTCCGTCGAGCAGATCCAGAAGCGTTCTGAGCTCACGATCGCGGCCGACCAGCTCGCCGCGAAGGCCCGGAACGCCGCGGGGCGCAGGTTCCGCTGCGACACCCAGCAGGCGATGCGCGAGCACCGGCTCGCCCTTGCCCTTCAGCGTGAGCGCGACCTGCGGCTCGAACTCGAAGAGGCCTCGCGCGGCCAGGTACGTCCGCTCGCCGACGACGACTGTGCCGGGCTCCGCCGACTGCTCCAGGCGAGCGGCGACGTTGACCGCATCCCCGCTGACCAGCATCTGCTCGCCCGGATTCACCGGCGCGATCACCTCACCGGTATTGATGCCGATCCGGATCTGCATCGCAACCCCGTGCCGCTCCTGGAACCCGGCGTTCAGCGCGTCCAGGCGGTTGAGCATTTCGAGCGCTGCCCGCAGGGCGCGTTCCGGGTCGTCCTCGCGGGCCGTCGGCACGCCGAAGGTGGCCATGATCGCGTCACCGATGAACTTCTCGAGCCGGCCGCCCCACCCTTCGATCACCGGCGACATGGTGTCGAAGTAGGTGCGCAGCAGCCGACGCATCCGCTCCGGGTCGAGCTGCTCGCCAAGCGACGTCGACCCGGTGATGTCCGCGAACAGAATGGTGGCGAGCTTTCGCTCCTCGGCACCTGGCACCGACGCCGCGACCGGCGCGCCGCAGCTATCGCAGAAGCTGGCACCGACGGTGACGCGCGCGCCGCATCGAGTGCATATCGCCGCGAGCGAGCCACCGCAACTCGGGCAGAACCGGGCGCTCTCGGAAACCGAGGCTCCACATGCGGGACACGACGCGATTGGATCGACCACGGCAGCCCCCTTCGAGGCCTGTAGGTACTTGCGTGCTCGGGGAGTCTCCGCCATCGACCGGCAGGGAGCAAGAGCCACTCGAGGACCGTCCGTCTGCTGGTGCCAGTTGGCACCGGTCGGGTTGCCAGATGATCATCGGGGCGCGCACTATTCCCATTTCACCGCACCACCCGAACGACGCGTAGGGAGAAGGTCATGCCCGGTCAACCCGCACACCCTCGACGACGCACTGCTGCCGCGACGGCCATCGCGATCGTCCTGTCCGCCACATTGGCGGGGTCCGTCCTCGCCGCCCCCGGCGGTAACCAAAACGCCGGCTTCAAGACCTCGGTGCCAGCGATGGTCATGCGCGGCGCCGATGCACCCCAGGGCGTCGTCATCGAGCCGCTCATCAGCGTTGGCGACCAGCTCAACAACGGGTTCATGTTCGACTCCATCCCCGATGGGATCGCGTTCACGACCAGTGGCCAGGGCCGCGCGGACCTCTACGTGAATCACGAGACCTCGCTGGTGCCATTCCCGCGCACCTTCACCGACTTCACGAACTCGCATGTCGACCGCCTGATCGTGAATCGGCAGTCAGGCGGCATCCTGTCGGGATCGGATGCAATCCCCAGCTCGGCGAACTATCAGCGCTTCTGCGCCAACTTCCTGGCCGGAGCAGCCGAAGGCTTCGATCGACAGATCCTGTTCACCAACGAGGAAGCTACCGACTTCGTCAACCGGACCGGTCTCGCCTGGCCGGCCGCCACAACCGAGCCGCCCGCGGAGCAGGCCGGTCTCGTCGTGGCGCTCGACATCAAGAGCGGCGCGTACCGCAGCATCTATGGCATGGGACGGCACAACCATGAGAACAGCGTTGCCATTCCGGGATTCGAGGAGCTCGTGATCCTGTCCGGCGACGACACGTTCGCCGCCCCCTCATCGCAGCTCTACAGCTACATCGCCGCGGACACCGACGCCGTCTGGAACGACGAGGGCTCGCTGTGGGCGTTCGTAGCCGATGACCCCGCCATCAACGACTACGGCGACATCGCGCTCGGCGACAGCGTCCCCGGTCATTTCATCGTGGTCCCGCGCAATGTCGCGGTCGGGCCACAGGGGCCGCTCGAGACCTGGTCCAACGCCAAGAACGTCTTCCAGTTCATTCGGGTGGAGGACATCGCCTACGACCGCAACGATCCGAAGACGGTGTACTTCGCCGATACCGGCGAGCCCCGGGCTGTGCCGGACACCACCACCGGCCGCCTGCGCCGTGGCAGCGCGGGCACCCAGGGCGCCTTCCCGAACGGCCGCATCTTCAAGATGGTGCTCAACGACGTCGACCCGACGGAGGTCGACAGCCTCTCGATCCTGATCGACGGTGACGCCGGGACCCTCGCCGAGAAATACGCGGACCCGGACCGCATCCATCAGCCGGACAACATCGAGACCACGGCCACGGGCCTCCTGATCC
>JACDBS010000046.1 GCA_013694795.1 Chloroflexota bacterium
CACTGGCCAGGATGGCCTTGATGATGCGGTCCATGCTCGTCAGCTCACCGCCGGGCGAGTCGATCACGATGAGCGCGGCCGCGTCGCCTTCTCCCGCCGCCACCCGCAGCGCCTCCTCGATGTACGCGGCATTGACCTGGTCGATGACGCCGGTCAGCTCGATGCGAGCGATCTCACCCGCATCGGCCGCCGCCGGTGCGGCGAGGCCGATGACCCCCAGCCCCAGGCTCACCGCGAGCAGCGCACGACGAAGCATGGAACGAGTATATCGGCGCCTCGGCCGGACGCTTGCTCAGCGACCGAGCGGCACACGGCTGCTTGGATGACCCGCCCCGCGGGTCAACGCACGGAGGAACCGGAGCTCATCGGCATTTCGCTCGCGCGGCGGGTCATCCAGCGGTCGAAACCTGGCCCGTCAGCCGCTCCTTCGTCCGTTGACCCGCCCCGCGGGTCAACTGGTTGCCAGCGGACGGCCGAGCTCGCCTGTCAACCGCGAGGTGTTCCCCAGCAATTCACGGCTTGACTGGTATAGGCCCGGGCCTGCCTCACAGCACCCAGGTATGCGCCGGATGACTCTTAGGTCAGAAATCAGGTCCGACGACGGCGCAGGGAGTGGCTCTCCACGCACGAATCGGCCGGCACGGGCATTCCGAATCGTTCAAGGTCTGGTCCTAAGAGTCACCTCACGAATCGGTGCGCAAGAAGTGTGGCTCGAGGCGCGTTTCAGCTACCCGTCCTTGATCCGCGATGCGGAGCGACCTAACCCGAGGGCGTCGGCCACCAGTTGCGACCAGGTCTCGAGCCGATCCCAGCTTGCGCCGACCGCATCGGTCCCTGCGAAGGCACCGGTCAGCTTGTGGTGCTCGCGGACCGCGACCGGGCGCCCATCGGCTTCGACGCTGAAGACGACGCCCAGGTGGACGGCACCGACGGGGTTACTGTCGTCATTGAGGAGCCCAACCAGCCGGAAGTCCGGCTCCCAGTCGGTCTCGAGCTCTTCGTGCCATTCCCGCCGGAGGCCGGCCATGAGCGGGTCCTCGCCCTCGTCGACCGGGTTGAGATGGCCACCGACACCGATGCTGGCCTTGCGGTGCAGACGGGCGTCGCCGCCGGCCTCGGTGCGGTGCATGAGAAAGACCGATGCACCGTCGCGGACCACGACATAGGGGATGAGCTGCTTGTGGTCGGCGTCCTCCTCGGCTGTCGGTCGCTCAAGGTAGATGCCGTGGCGTGAAACCGCCGCGCGGAGGTCTGCGAGGCTTTCCTTGCGGATTCCGTGGAAGTCGCATCCGCCGGGGACATAGGCACGCGCGAGTACCAGGACGCGCTCTGTCATGGCGGCGAGTGTATCGGCGGCATGTCAGGTCGGTCGCAAGGTGCCGCCGTTAGGTTGGCTTTCACACCGTTCCGTACCGGTCCGCCCAAGAGTGCCCCGCGATTCCGAAACCCCCGGTGCATGGGGTCACCAAACGAGATCATTGCCAGTAGTCATGGGGCGCCACCGGTACTAAGGTACCGACCCTACACAGGGAGCAATCGAGCACTTTCCAGGGGGCCACGATCGCCGCCAGGGCCCGGCCGGCGTGACCGCCCGACATCGTGCCCACACCATGTCGGATCCAGTCGTATCTCCACCGATTCAGCGACCCGCCACGCGCTCGCGCCGCGGCCAATCGGGTGGTGGAGTTTGCCCTCGTGCTCCCGCTTCTGCTCGTGCTCCTGCTCGGCATCGCCGATTTCGGACGCGTCTTTCAGGCCGGCATCACGCTTGAAGCGATAGCACGTGATTCTGCCGAAGTGGGTGCCCTGCAGCGGCTGCGCGACAAGCCGTCCTTCTCCGACACAACCCAGCATCCTGCGTATTACACGTCGCTGCATCAACTGATTGCCCGTACCGCATGCGCAGAGTCCAACCAGCTCGACATCGCCTGAACAGGTCAACGCGACCGATTGCCCCCGGCTGACCGCCGTGCGTGCGTGCGTGCACGATAACCTGGACACCGAATGCGGTGACCCGATTCCTGGCTTCGATGGTCCCGTGCCAGCAGAATGTACTGAATCGGCAGCCGGCACGGCACCTGCTTGGTCGAACGCCTCTGGTGGCGAGACGGGCAGTCACTGGGTCGAGGTGCGCGTCTGCTATCACTTCACTTCACGACGCTCTTCAATCTGCATCTGGCGCTGCCGTTGAACGCCGGCCTCGGTCTCGGCGATGTCTACCTCCAGAAGACCCGAGCGTTCGTGCTGGACTGTCCGCCGGCCCTGGTGGCGTCATGCTGATGCGACGCCATGCCGGGGGTCAGACGATGGTCGAGCTCGCGCTCGTCGCGCCTCTGTTCTTCATGGTGATCTTCGGGATCATCATCTTGGGCATCGGCGTCTTCTACCAGCAGCAGGTGGCCCATGCCGCGCGGGAGGCTGCGCGGTTTGCCGTAGTGAACACCGGGTCGGCACAGTGTCCGACCGTGTCAAACCTTGAGGCGGATCCAGCTGATCGCCCCGACTCATATTGGGCATGTGACCCGCCCGCCACCCGGTGGCCCAATATGACCGCGCATGCGCGCAGATCGGTGTTCGGGCTTAACC
>JACDBS010000051.1 GCA_013694795.1 Chloroflexota bacterium
TCATCGTCAACCCGCCGGTCGTCAACCCGCAGCTCGGCATCCGGTCCAGCGCGCTACTGACCGGGCAGCGCATCGCGGAGCGCCTCATCCGCGATGGCGTGCAGACCATCGCCTTTGCCCGCAGCCGGACCGCGGTCGAGATCTTGACCACCTACCTGCGCGAGTCGATCCCGGCGCCGCCCGGCCATCCCTCCCCCATCCACGGCTACCGCGGCGGATACCTCCCCAACGAGCGGCGCGCCATCGAGGCGGGGTTGCGCGACGGACGCATCCGTGGCGTGGTCGCCACGAACGCGCTGGAGCTGGGGATCGATATCGGCGGACTCGACGCCGCCATCAGCGTCGGCTACCCCGGCACCATCGCCAGCACCTGGCAGCAGATGGGCCGATCCGGCCGCCGCGCCGGCACGAGCGTCAGCGTCATGGTCGCCTCATCGGCACCCATCGACCAGTTCCTGGCAACCCATCCGGATTATTTCTTCGACCGGTCTCCCGAGCACGGGCGCATCAACCCGGACAACCTGCATCTCCTGCTCGACCACCTCAAGGCGAGTGCCTTCGAGCTGCCGGTTCCGGCGGCGGAGCGCTTCGGCCTGGACGAGACCCCCATGCTGCTCGACGTCCTGGAGGAAGACGGCTTCCTGCGTCGCGCCGGCGATGATCGGTACTACTGGAGCCAGGAGAACTTCCCCGCTTCGGCCTTCAGCCTGCGCTCGGCGGCGCAGGAGAACGTGGTCATCATCGACGAGACCGGCGACCGCCCGCGGGTCATCGGCGAGGTGGACCTGTTCGCCGCTCCGATGCTCGTCCACGAGCAGGCGATCTACATCCACGCCGGACGCCAGTTCCATGTCGATCGCCTGGACTGGGACGAGCGCAAGGCCTACGTCCGCGCCGTGGACGTCGACTACTACACCGATGCCGACCTCGGCGTGACCCTCAAGGTGCTCGATGCCTTCGAGGAGCAGCACGGGACCGATGGCGCGCTGCGCGCGCACGGAGAGGTGATGGTCGCCTGGCACGCCACCCTGTTCAAGAAGATCAAGCTCCACACCCACGAGAATGTCGGCTGGGGGCCGATCACGCTGCCCGAGCAGCAGATGCACACCACCGGCGCCTGGATCGTGCCCCCGGCATCGGTCGTCGAGCGCTTCGACCGCGAGACGCTCGACGGCGCGCTCATCGGCCTGGCGCGGGTGGCTCGGTCGGCGGCCGCGCTGCTGCTCATGTGCGACGCGCGCGATGTGGGCGTCCTGGCCCAGGCCCAGGCCCCGCACACCCTGCGACCCACGCTCTTCCTGTATGACGCCGTGCCCGGTGGCGTCGGGCTTGCCGAGCGGCTCCACCAGCTCAACGCTGAGCTCATCACAGCCTGCGCCCGCATGGTCGGTGACTGCGAATGTCCCGATGGCTGCCCATCCTGCGTCGGACCAATCGCGGAGGTCGGCGTGCGCGGCAAGGGTGCGTGCCTGGAGCTACTGGCGAGCCTCGCGGCGTGACCTCGCGGACACTCGCACATCGCCTGGCCGCGGCCCGTACCGAGCGTGCGCCAGCTCAGCTGCCGCGCCCAGTCGTCAACGATCGTCTGGCATTGCTGGCGCGCTGGTTCGACGCGCGGACGCAGGTGGTGGAAGACGGCACGGCGCTCGTGGTCGAACGGAGCGTGGGAGTACCGGCCGGGGTGGCGGAGGCGCTGGCGCCGCTGCCCGCCGCCGCCTACTTCGACACGGAGACCACCGGCCTCTCGACGGGCGCCGGAACGGTCATCTTCATGGCAGGCGTGGCCCGCGTTGATGGGGCGCGGGTCACGGTGCGGCAATACCTCCTGCCCGACTACCCCCAAGAGCGCGCCCTCCTGCGGGCGCTGAGCGCTGACCTCGCGGCGTCCCCAAGGCTCGTCACCTACAACGGGCGCGCCTTCGACCTGCCGATGCTGACCGCGCGCCTGACGTTTCACGGCCTCTTCCGCGAGCAGGCGTTGCTGCCCGACACCCACGACGACCTGCTTCCCGACGCCCGCCGCCTCTTCCGACGCCCGCTGGGCGGGGCCCGCCTGGCCGATGTCGAGTCCGGTGTTCTCGGCGTGCGACGGACCTCGGATTGCCCGGGCAGCGAGGTGCCGGCCCGCTACTTCGGCTATCTCCGCGGCGGATCGCCGGACATCCTGGCCGAGGTACTCGACCACAACTTCCAGGACGTTCTGAGCCTCGCCCTCCTGGAGGCGGAGCTGTGTCGCCTGCGCGCCGGCGGCTGGCGCGAGGCTCGTGTCCTCGATCCGCGGGGCATGGCACTCGAGCTCCTGCGGGCCGGCGCCGTTGATGACGCGTTGGAGCTGGTGGAGACGGCGCAGGCATTGGCGGCCGACCACGCCGAGGCGAATGCGCTCAGGCGGGTCGCCTCGCGACTGCTCATCGCCCTGGGCCAGGTCGAACGAGCGGAGCAGTTGTGGGCGCTCGGCACGCGCCGCGCCTCCGTTGACGCGGCGACCGCCTGGATCGAGGTCGCCCGCATTCGCGAACGCCACCGACACGACCTGCGCGGCGCAATGGAGGCGGCCGCGGCGGCGTCACGGGTGCTGGACATTGCGTTCGCCCTTGGCCGGGGCGGATCACTGGCCGAGGTCGGCCGTACACGACTCACCGTCGAGCGCCGCCTGCGACGGCTGCGGAGCTGGGTGGAGGCCGCGGAGCGGCGAGCGCTGCGGGAAGCGCGCGGCCGCAAGCAGGTGGCCTAGGAGCGCCGGGCCTCGAGCACGCGGATCACGCGCTCAGTGGCGGCCTCGGCGGCGGTGGCCGCATCCGCGCCGCGTGACAGATGGATGGCCAGGGCGGCGCCGAACGTATCCCCGGCGCCGACCGACGGGACGCCCTCCACCACGCGACGAGGCATGGTCGCGAGCAGGCGGTCGGTTCCCGGGTCGTCGAGCAGGTAGCCAGCCGGGCCGAGGGTGAGAACCAGGATCGGGCCGGGCCCGATCCGGGTGCGCAATGCGGCGGCCTGCGCAAAGGGGTTCTCGGGGGCTTCGGCCAGGTCCTCGGTGGACACGACGATGGCATCCGCCGTCGCGAACGTGGCCCACAGGTCGCTGGCGACCGCATCCAGCGGCAGCGGAAGCACTGGCGACCCGATCTCGAGACGGCGCAGCCAGCCCTGGACCAGGAGCACGGTCCGTTCGGGGCGCAGGTCGTGCCGCAGCTCCTCAACGGCCGCGGCCGACAGCTCGGCGGCGATGGGCGCGAACAGCGCAACGTGCGGTACGCCGGCGCGCCGACCGACCGCGGGATCAATAGAGGCGGTCGCCGCCTCGAAGACGAGGACGCGACGGCCTGCCTTCTCTTCGTGGCGGTAGGTTGTGGTGGCAGGCGCCGGCTGATGGATGAGATCGCCGAGCGCCGCCAGGCGGACAAGGCCGTCGCGCGCTTCCGGCTCGTCGCCGGCGACGGCCAGGAAGGTCGGGGTGACCCCCTCCTGGACGGCCGCGAGACCCGCATGCAGCACCGATCCGCCGGGCGCGGAGTGCCCATCGGTGAAGTGGTCGATGGTCAGGCCGCCCACGATGAGGAGCTCGCTCATCGGTCTATCATCGGCGCATGCAACTCTTCATCTACGAGCTTCACGAGGGCGCCACCGACCTCATGACCGATGCGCTCCTCGTGTCCGAGCGCGACCATACCCCAGCCCAGTTCGCATCGATGGTGCAGGCGGCACGCACCGCGGTGATCGAGACCTTCGAGGAGGACACGCTGGTCGAGGCAGTCGCGCGCGAGCTCGAGCGGTCGCACGGATTCACCTACCTGGGTGACGAGAAGCTGCGGGCAGCCATGAGCGTCGGGATGGGGGCGGAGGACACGTACCTGGTGGAGCAGAGCGACGAGTTCCGCTCGATCGTGGCGGAGATGGATCGCTCCTAGCGGCCGACGTTGAACAGGATCTCAAGGACTTCGCCGTCTCGGACCTCGTATGACTTGCCCTCCTGGCGCAGGGTCCCCCGGCTGCGCGCCTCGGCCATGGAGCCCGCCTCCAGCAGCTCTGCGACGCCGATCACCTGGGCGCGAATGAAACCGCGCGCCAGGTCGGAGTGGATGGCACCGGCCGCATCCACCGCCGTTGAACCAATGCGCAGCGTCCAGGCCCTGCACTCGTCCTCGCCCGCGGTGAAGAAGCTGAACAGGCCCAGCAGCTCGTAGGTCAGCCGGATCACGCGTCCCCGCGACGGCTCGTCGATGCCGAGATCGTCCATGAAGAGCCTCGCGTCGTCGGGCGGCAGCTCGCCGATCTCGGCCTCGATCTGACCGGCCAGTGCGGCGACATCGGTCTGCGGCTGGCCATAGCGTTCGCGCCCGGCGGCCTCGAGCGTTGCCACCTCCGGCAGGCGCCTGTCGTCGATGTTCAGGATCACCAGCACGGGCTTCTGGGTCAGGAAGCGGTAACCGCGGAGGAGAAATTCCTCGTCGGTGGTGAGGCCGAAGGAGCGAATCGGCTTGCCATCCGACAGTTGCGGCTCCACGCGCAGCAACAGCTCCTCCTCGCGATGGGCCAGCTCACGCTCGGCCTGCGAGCTGTGACGCCCGGTCGTCTTCAGCTTCTCGAGTCGCTTCTCGATGACCGACAGGTCGGCCACGGTGAACTCGAGGTCGAGGTCCTCGACGTCGCGCCAGGGATCGGCCGCCACGGGGTTGGCAGGGTCCTCGAAGGCGCGAGCCACGTGGAGAAGGGCATCCGCGTTACGGACCTGGGCCAGCACATCGGGATTCACCGTGCCCTCGCGCGCGGCGCCGGCCGGGATGGCGACGTCGACGTAGGTGACGTCCGCATAGGTAGTCTTCTTCGGGTTGAACAGCGCGGCCAGGCGGTCCACTCGCTCGTCGGGGACCTTCACCACGCTGACGTTCGGTGCCGCTCTACCGCCGGAGAAGCCGCCGGTCTCGGCGTGGCCGCCGGTGAGCGCGTTGAAGACGGTCGTCTTGCCGCTGCCGGGCAGCCCGACGATGGTGACCTGCACCTAGTAGCCGGCCTCGAGGTCCACGACGTTCCGCAGCGGCTCCCCCGCCCGGTCGCGACGCAGGTTGTCGATGAACAGCTCGACCGTGCGCTCGATGACCCGGTCGGACGCCCACGAGGTATGCGGCGTGATGATCAGGTTCGGCGTGCCGTACAGCGGCGAGTCCGGGCTGAGCGGCTCCTCGCTGAAGACGTCGAGCACCGCGCCGCCGATCCAGCCTGACTCAAGCGCCCGCCGCAGCGCCAGCTCGTCGATGAGCCGGCCGCGCGCGATGTTGATGAGCCACGCGTCCTCGCGCATCTCGGCCAGCTGTTCGGCGCCGATGAGGCCGGCGGTCTCGTCGGTCAACGGCGCGGCGACGACCACGATATCGCTGGTGCGCAGCACCTCGCCCAGCTCGTCCAGGGCGAAGAGCTCGACGTTGGCCGCATCCGGCGCCCCGCGCTCCGGATGGCGGCGCGTGGCCACGACGCGACAGCCGAACGGCTGGAGCAGTCGCGCCACCTCCTCGCCGATGCTGCCGTAGCCGATGATCCCGACGGTCAGCTCCGCGAGCTCGCGCCCGCGCAGCGGCTGCCAGGTTCGCTCGCGCTGCAGCTCGAGGAGCTGCGGCAGGCGACGGGCGATCGCCAGCGACATCATCACCACGTACTCGGCGATCGGCCGGCTGAAGACGCCGC
>JACDBS010000053.1 GCA_013694795.1 Chloroflexota bacterium
GCGTTGGCTGGTATCCCACGGCGGAGGGCATGCGGCCCAACAGCGCGGACACTTCGGAGCCGGCCTGGGTGAAGCGGAAGATGTTGTCGATGAAGAGGAGGATGTCGCGCCCCTCCTCGTCGCGGAAGTACTCGGCCATGGCAAGCGCGGTGAGGCCGACGCGCTGGCGGGCGCCGGGCGGCTCGTTCATCTGGCCGAAGACCATGACCGTCTTGTCGATGACGCCCGATTCGGTCATCTCGCCGAGAAGGTCGTTCCCCTCGCGCGAGCGCTCGCCCACCCCGGCGAAGACCGAGTAGCCGCCGTGCTCCGCGGCGATGTTGCGGATCAGCTCCTGGATGATGACCGTCTTGCCGGTGCCGGCGCCGCCGAACACGCCGACCTTGCCGCCGCGGCGGAACGGGGCGATGAGGTCGATGACCTTGATGCCCGTCTCGAAGACCTGCGCCTCGGTCTCCATCTGGTCAAAGGCCGGCGGATCGCGGTGGATGGGCAGGCTCGTCTCCGCATTGACCTTGCCCTTGCCGTCGATGGGGTGGCCGAGCACGTCGAACACGCGACCCAGCGTGGCGGCGCCGACCGGAACGGTGATGGGCGCGCCGGTGTCGACCACGTCGAGGCCGCGCGCCAGCCCATCGGTGGTCGACATGGCCACGGCGCGCACCCAGTTGTTGCCAAGGTGCTGCTGGACCTCGACCACGAGCGTCGCGTCGTCGCCCTTGACGCCTTCCTTCGGCGGGCGCTTGATCTCGAGCGCGTTGTAGATCGCGGGCAGCTCCCCGGGCGGGAACTCGACATCGATCACGGGGCCCGTGATCTGGATCACCTTACCGGTCGCCATCGGTCTGCTCTTCTCCTTGACTAGCCGCCGAGCGCTTCCGCGCCGGAGGCGATCTCGATCATTTCGCGGGTGATGGTTGCCTGGCGCGTCTTGTTGTAGACGAGCGTCAGGTCGTCGATGAGCTCATTCGCATTGTCGGTCGAGTTGCGCATGGCGATCATGCGCGCCGATTGCTCGGAAGCGTTGTTCTCGAGCACGGCCCGATAGATGCCGATGGCCACGTAATGCGGCAGCAGCCGGCTGAGCACGGCCTCCGGCGACGGCTCGAACAGGTACTCGTCATTCGTGCGCTGGGTCTCGTCCGCCATCTCGGGGCGGACGACCGGCAGCAGGGTGTCGATTTCAGGCTTCTGGGAGAGGGTCGAGACGAACGTGCTGTAGGCGATGTCGATCTCGTCGTACTTCCCGGCCAGGAAGTCCTCCGTCACCAGGCGCGCGATGGGCGTCACGTCCGAGAACGCCGGCTTGTCGCCCAACTGGGCGAAGTGCGCTGCGATCGGGACACCGGAACGGCGCAGGGCATCGCGTCCCTTGCGGCCGACGGTGATGGCCTCCACCTCCACCGGCGCGTCACCGTTCTCACCCGATGCGCGCCGCGCCACCCAGCGCAGGACGGAGCGCGTGGCGTTCGCGTTCAACGAGCCGGCGAGGCCGCGGTCGGTGGTGATCACGATGATGGCGGCACGACGAACTGGACGGCTGGCGAGGAGTGGGTCGACACCCTCGTCCAGGCCGGCTGCCCCGGCCACGCGGCCGAGGGCATCCTCCAGCTCATCCGCATACGGTCGCGCGGCGACGATGGAGTCCTGCGCCCGCTTCATGCGGGAGGCGGCCACCATCTCCATGGCCCGCGTGATCTGGGCGATGTTGCGGACCGATCCGATCCGTCCGCGGATGTCCTTCAGGCTCGGCATCGGCTACGACTTGTTCTTCGCGGTCTTGGCGGGCGCCGGCTTCTTGGACGCGGGCTTCTTGACCTTTGCGGCCTTCGCCTTGGCCGACGTCTCGGTCGCGGCAACCGCAGCCTTCGGGGCGTCAGGTGCCTCCTCCGCGGTGGCCGGTTCAGCGGCGACATCGGCATCAGCATCTTCAGCGGCTGCGACGGCATCGGCCTCGGCCTCGGCTTCCGGCGCGGCGGCGCCGTCATCGGTCTCGCCATATCCGCCCTGGCGCTTGAACTCGGCGATCGCCTTCTCAAGGGTTGCGGTCGTCTCGTCGGAGAGGATCTTGTCCTTGGCGATGGTCGGCAGGAGCATTTCGTAGCCGGACTCGAGATGGCGGTAGAGGCTCGACTCGAACTCGGCGAGCTTGGTCGTCTCGACGTCATCCAGCAGGCCGTTGGTGGCGGCCCAGATGATGACGACCTGCTTCTCCACCGACAGCGGCTCGTACTGCGGCTGCTTGAGAATCTCGGTCGTCTTCTCGCCGCGCGTGAGCTGGTCGCGCGTGGCCTTGTCGAGGTCGGAGCTGAACTGCGCGAAGGCCGCCAGCTCGCGGTACTGGGCCAAGTCGATGCGCAGCTTGCCGGCGACCTGGCGCATGGCCTTGATCTGCGCGGCGCCTCCCACGCGGGACACGCTGATGCCGGCGTTGACCGCTGGTCGCTGCCCCTGGTTGAAGAGGTCGGCCTGGAGGAAGATCTGCCCGTCGGTGATGCTGATCACGTTGGTCGGGATATAGGCCGATACGTCGCCGGCCTGCGTCTCGATGATCGGCAGCGCGGTCAGCGACCCGCCGCCGTTCTTCTTGTTCAGCCGCGCCGCGCGCTCCAGCAGCCGCGAGTGCGAGTAGAAGATGTCGCCCGGGAACGCCTCGCGTCCCGGCGGACGGCGCATGAGCAGCGACACCTGGCGGTAGGCCCAGGAGTGCTTCGACAGGTCGTCGTACACGCATAGCGCGTCCCGGCCGGCGTCCATGAACTCCTCGCCCATGGCCACGCCGGCGTACGGGGCAAGGTACTGGAGCGGGGCCGGATCGCTGGCGCCGGCGAACACGACGATGGTGTGCTCCATGGCGCCGGACTCCTCCAGCTGCGCCACCACCTGCACCACGGTCGACTGCTTCTGGCCGATGGCGACATAGATGCAGATGAGGTCCTGCCCCTTCTGGTTGATGATGGTGTCGATGGCGATGGCCGTCTTGCCGGTCTGGCGGTCGCCGATGATCAGCTCGCGCTGGCCACGCCCGATGGGGATCATGGAGTCGATGGCCTTGATGCCGGTCTGCACCGGCGTGTCGACCGGCTGGCGCACGATGACGCCCGGCGCGATGCGCTCGATGGGTCGGGTCTTCGTCGTGGCGATCTTTCCCTTGCCGTCGATCGGCTGGCCGAGCGGGTTCACGACGCGGCCGATGAGGGTGTCGCCCACCGGCACCTCCACGATGCGGCCGGTGGTCTTCACCTGGTCGCCCTCGGCCAGCGAGGTGTAGTCGCCCAGGATGAGCACGCCGACCGTCTCCTCCTCGAGGTTGAACGCCATGCCCATGATCCCGTTCGGGAACTCGAGCAGCTCCTGCGCCAGGGCGCCGGAAAGGCCGTAGACCTGGGCGATTCCGTCGCCCACCTCGACGATGGTGCCGACGCCACTGACGTCAGCGCCCTCGTCAAATCCCTTGATCTCGCTGCGGATGATCGACGTGATCTCGTCGGATCGTATCGCCATGGATGTCCTTCCTACCTAGCGGCGCTCAGCCGGGCGCGAAGCCGCTCAAGGCGGCTCCGCACGCTAGCGTCATACAGCCGATCGCCGATGCGGACACTGAGTCCGCCGATCAGCGATTCGTCGACCATTTCCTTCATCTCGATGCGATTGCCCGTCAGCGTCCGGAGGCGCTCGGCGATCGCGGTTCGCTGTTGCTCGTCCAGCCGGCGTGCGGTGCGCACCTCGGCCAGCGAGATGCCGCGCTCGCGGCGCACCAGCTCGCCGAAGCGCTCGACCATCGCGTCGATGGCGCCAGGGCGTCCGCGCCGGATCATCAGCAGCGCCAGGCTGAGCGGCTCAGGTGACAGGCCACTGACGACCTGGCGCAGCACCTTCTCCTTCTCGGCGAAGGGCACGGCGGGATGGGTGACCAGGCGACGCAACCGCTCGTCACCGAGCGCCGTGCGCAGCGTGTCCAGGTCGCGCTCCCACACCTCGAGGGTGCCATCGGCGCGCCCGATCTCGAAGGCCGCGTCCGCGTAGCGACGGGCGGCCGTCTCGCGTCGTGCCACAGATCAGCTGCGCGACGACTTGGCCGGCCGGGTCGGCTGGACCTCGGCGAGGAACTCCTCGACGAGGCGTCGCTGAGTCGGGTCGTCCATCTCGCGCCGCACGAGCTTGCCGGCGGCGAAGAGCGCCAGGTCGGCGACCTGGGCGCGGAGCTCGGCCATGGCCTTGTCCTTCTCGGCCACGATCTCGTCACGGGCGCGGGCCGAGACCTTCTCGGCCTCCGCTCGCGCATCGGTCAGGATCTCGTTGCGCGTGTCCTCCGCGACCTTGTTGGCGCGGGCGATCATCTCATTCGCCTCCTTGCGCGCCTCGGACACGGCCGCCTCGCGCTCTGCGCGGGCGAGCTCGCGGTCACGCGCCGCGACCTCCGCGTCCTCCAGCCCCTTGCTGATCGTTCGCTGCCGCTCGTCGAGCAGGGCGAACACCCGCTTGAACAGGAATCGGTTCAGCAGGTAGAGGAGCAGCAGGAAGTTGACGACCTGGAAGAACAGCTTCGGCAGATCGACGCCAAAGGCCTCGAACATATGGGCGTCGTCCTACCCTGCGAAGATGAGGATGAGCGAGACGACCAGGCAATAGATGCCGATGGCCTCGGTCAGTGCCAGGCCCAGGATGTAGGGCACGAAGATCGTGCCGGACGCCTCCGGGTTCCGGCCAAGGGCCTCCATTGCCTTGCTGAAGCCGATGCCCAGGCCGATCCCGGGACCGATTGCCCCCAGCATGGCGAGCCCGGCTGCGATGTTGGAATCCACTTTCTGTCGATCCTCCTGTGTGGACCTGCCGCTGTGGCAGGCATGTTTAGATGGTCCTTATGCGGGACTGGGTGCGGGATGTTCCTCGTCGGACTCATGGCCGCCGCCCTCGTGCTCGGCGATGGCCATGGTGATGTAGGTCATGGTCAGGAGCGCAAAGACGAGGGCCTGCACGGCCCCGAAGATGAGCTCGAGCCCGAGGAACACCGCCGGCACGAAGAAGGCCAGCGGCAGGACGAAGATGACGGCCGTCGTCAGGGCAAGCATGGTGGCCAGCAGCACCTCGCCGGCGAAGACGTTCCCGAAGAGCCGCATCGACAGGCTGACCAGGCGGCTCACCTCGCTGATGAGATGGATGGGGAACATCAGCGGCGCCATGTAGCGCGGCTCGCCGACGAGCTCCTTGAGATACCCGATCGGCCCGTGTATTCGGATGGCCCACCAGACGAAGACGACGAAGGTGACGAACGCCAGCGCCAGCGTGAAGTTCAGGTCCGCCGCGGCCGGACGCACGAACGGCACCAGCTCGCCCTCGTGCTCGCCCTTCAGGCCGATGGTCCCGACGCCCGGGAGCAGCCCCAGCCAGTTCGCGACCAGGATCATGAGGAACAGGCCGACGACGAGCGCGACGTACCCGCGCCAGCGGCTGGTCGAGGCCGCGGTGATCCCGGCGATGTACTCGACCGGCATCTCGATCAGGCTCTGGAGCCGACCGGGCACGGTCTGGGCGCGGCGGGTGACGTACCAGGCGGCGGCGAGCAGCAGCAGAGAGGCCAGCACGGCTCCGACCATGCTGTTGGTGACCTCGAATGGTCCGATGCTGAACAGCTTCTCGGCCTTGATCGCCACGTGGATCAGGCTGCCGCCCTCTTCCTCAGCCATCTATCTCCTCATCGTGTCGCGCGCGACGTCCCAGATCGTGTACATCGCCGCTCCGATGCCCAGCACCATGCCGATCAAGATGAAGATCGGGCTGGTGTTCAGCACGTTGTCCAGCAGCAGCCCGCCGCCCAGGCCAAGAATGACCGATATTCCCAACCGGATCCCCAGGTCGAAGGCGATCCCCCAGTTGGCCGGTCTCGTCTTCTGAGGGGGGTTGCCATCAGGCTCCATGGTCATGACCGCCGGTATAGCCGTTGCGCACGCCGGCGCGGATGAGGAGCCAGATGCCGGTGGCCGCGATGATGGTTCCAACCGCCAGGCCAACCAGCACCAGCAGCGGGCTGCTGGCCAGCACCCTGTCCAGGACCAGGCCCACGACCACGCTCCCGACGATCGGGATCACCATGATCGCGGTCACCTGGCCCAGGATCTTGACGAGCCCCATCGGCGTCAGTTGTGTCATGTTCGAGTTCGACTCACAGCGGTCGGACGCCGCGAGTATAGCCGAGCCCAACGTGAGCGCGCGAATCGGCGCCATTTGCTGCCCTTCCGGCGGCCTTTCCGCGCATTGCTCGCGCTCGAAGCATTGCGCAAGGCGTGTGAGCCAGCTTGGAACAATGCCTCGCCTCTGGCCCAATGCGCGGCGGAATCGGCGTGCGATCCTGCCATCCACGCTCGACGCGCCCGCCTGCGTGGCTGAACTCCCACGCAATGTGCGCCCAGGCGGACGTTCTTCAACCCGAGGCCGCTCACTATCGACCGCTCGGGCACTCGTGGCGGGGGTTGCGCTCAGTGCACCGATCTACGAAGGAACTGCCTGATCACGGCGATCTGAACCCAACTGTTGCGCCGGCACGCAACTCTTGATCCAAGCGCGCGTCTGCCTGGTGGTTCGGTGCATTGAACGCAACAAGGAAGTGCCGGGAGTGGCGAGGTCGCCTGAGGGGACGACCTAGGCCGGGATGCCGGCGGCGGCGCGCGTTCCAGGCAGGCCCGGGACGGGGAAGCGGTCGGTGATCGAGGTCACGCGGCGCCGGATCTCCTCCTGGGCGGCGGCATCTCCCCGAGCGGCAATGCCGTCGACGATGAGCCGCGCGATCGAGCGCATCTCCGCCTCGCGCATGCCTCGCGAGGTGACGGCCGGCGTCCCCACGCGGACCCCGGACCCGATCATCGGCTTCTCCGGATCGTACGGAATGGTGTTCTTGTTCACCGTGATGCGGACTTCGCCGAGGGCCGCATCGGCCTCCTTGCCATTCACGCCCAGCGGTCGGACGTCGACAAGCATGAGGTGGTTGTCGGTGCCACCACTGATGATGCTGGCGCCCGCATCGGCCAGTGCAGCAGCAAGCACCCGAGCGTTGTCCACGGTTGCCTGCTGATCTGCCCGGAAGGCGTCGGTCATGGCCTCGCGCAAGGCGACCGCCTTAGCGGCGATGACGTGCATCAGGGGACCGCCCTGGAGGCCGGGGAAGATGCTCTTGTCGATGGCCTTGGCGTACACCTCGCGGCACAGGATCATGCCGCCGCGGGGGCCGCGCAGGGTCTTGTGGGTGGTGGTCGTGACGACGTCGGAGTGCGGAACCGGCGACGGGTGGACGCCTGCTGCGACCAGGCCCGCGAAGTGGGCCATATCGGTCATGAGGAGGGCGCCGACCTCATCCGCGATGGAGCGGAACACGGCGAAGTCCCAGAAGCGTGGATACGCGGTGGCCCCCGTGACGATCATCTTCGGCTTGTGCTCGCGCGCCAGAGCGCGGACCTCGTCCATGTCGATCAGGTGCGTCTCGCGATCGACGTGGTAGGGCACGAAGTTGTAGTACTGGCCGCTGAAGTTGACCGGCGACCCATGCGTGAGATGCCCGCCCTGGTCGAGGGAGAGGCCCAAGACGGTGTCGCCGCGCTCCAGCAGTGCGTGGAAGACGGCCATGTTGGCCTGCGCGCCGGCATGCGGTTGGACGTTGGCGTGCTCGGCGCCGAACAGCTCCTTGGCGCGGTCGCGGGCCAGATTCTCGGCCACGTCGACCACCTCGCAGCCGCCGTAGTAACGGCGCCCGGGATAGCCCTCGGCATACTTGGCGGTGAGGATCGAGCCCATGGCCTGGAGGACCGCCAGGCTCGGATAATTCTCGGACGCGATCAGCTCGAGGTGGACGCGAGTTCGCTCCTCCTCGTCGCGCACGACCTGCCAGATCTCGGGATCCTCGGTCTCGAGCGGCGCCCAGACGTCCATGTGCGCCAGTCTAGTGCGTGCGCTGGACGGCTGGACCGATACTGTGGCCGTCAGATCGGTTCATACGGAGGGGCATCTTGGATCTCTACGGGACAGTCGTGTTCATCCATGCCACGACCATCCTCCTGTTCTTCGTCGCTCACGGCGTCTCGATGGCGGTGGCATTCGCGCTGAAGCGCGAGACGGAGCCCGCCCGCGTGCGCGCCCTTCTCGACCTGTCTCGGTTCAGCCTCGGCCTCCCGGTGATCGTGCTCGTGGTCGTGGGTCTCCTGTCGGGCATCCTGGCGGGCTTCATGGGCGGCCACTGGGGGCGGATCTGGATCTGGGCGTCGCTCGTCATCTTCGTCGTCATCGGCGGAGCGATGACGCCGCTGGCGTCGCTCCGGCTTCAGCCGATCCGCACCGCCGCCGGCATGTCATCCAGCGGCCCGAGGCCGGTGGAGGCCCAGCCCGAGGATCCAGAGAAGATGCGGCGCCTCATCGCCGCCTGGAACCCGCTGCCGATCGCGGCTATGGGCCTCATCGGGTTCATCGTCATCCTGTGGCTGATGCTGGAGCAGCCGTTCTAGGATCCCGGCCGACCTCGGTCCGCGGCGCTCAGGCGTGCGAGGCGAACGGACCGGCTTCGAGGTCGATCTGCTGGCCGTCCGCGATCGCGTCATAGCCGGCGCGGGGAAGGACGACGATCGGGATCCGGATTCCGTAGAGCTCCTCCGCCACCGCCGAGCCGATGGCCAGGATGAGGTCCGGCTCGCTCATCACGAATGCCGCGGGCGCGGTGCCCACCCGCACTGCCTCCGCCAGGACCGATGCGCTCGACGAGGATCCACGGGCCGAAGGCATGACCACCACGCGGCCGGTCAGGTTGACGCCGCGCTGAGGGTGGTGCGAGTCGATGAGCTGGCCGGTGGCCGGATCCATGCCGCCCCACAGGCTCAGACCCTCGGCCAGCACCAGCGCACGTGGGCTCACAGCCCACCCCACACCGTGTCGTTGCGAACGATGCGTCCGGCGATGGCGGAGCGCATGCACTCGGCGCTGGAGCCAAAGACCACCTGCGCACCGATGTTGCCCGGGGCGTAGTAGGCCCACTTGCCCGAGTCGGTCATGACCGGGCCGTCCGTGCGCCGCAGGATGGGCGTGATGTAGCTGCACGTATCGACGAGCAGCTCGACGCCGGCGGCACGGAGCCGCCGTGCGACATCGGGCGCCTGCGCCAGGGTGTCGCGGCCGGTCGAGATCAGACACTCGACGTCCGGGTGGACCGCGCCGTCACCGAGCATGCCGGCGTATCGCTCGAGCTCTGCCAGCGAGGCATGCGGAGTGCCCAGCGAGACGGCGCCCAAGCGCTCACCGGTCGCGGTGCTGAGCTCGTCACGAACAGCACGGAGCTCGGCGAGATGGATGAGCTCGACGCGCTCCGGCGTCCGATGTTGAAGAGCATCGTCGAGACTCGGCGCCTCGGGAGTCGAGCCGACGACGTGGAACATCGCCACCGAACCGGA
>JACDBS010000060.1 GCA_013694795.1 Chloroflexota bacterium
CCCGCCCGATCAGGGCCGAAGATCGGTCGCAACGACCCCTGCTATTGCGGCTCCGGCAAGAAATACAAGAAGTGCCACGGAGCCTGACGAGCGCCGACTCCTTCGCAGCGCATCCGCCCGCGGAACGTGGTCAATTGCCAAGACCCCAGTCTCTCCCCTCGCTCGATTGCCGTTAGCCCCGTGGTGCGGGTGGATCCTCATCTGACGCGTCGCCGTAGCGGTGGCGGCGGCGCTGCCACAGGCGGAGGGGGAACAGCACGACGCACAGGAGAGCGATGACGCCGACGATGAGAAGGAACGGATCGGGCATGGCGCACAAAGGATGGCACGGACCGGACCAATGTGCGGGGTTGCGATATCTGGTCGGCTCGCTAGGATGGCCAGAACAACGATCGCGCGGCACGGAGATGCCGGCGACATCCGCTAGGTGGAGGGATTCGTTGAAGCAATTGACCGCACCTCCGAGGGTCCCCGTCCCACTCCCCGTCAGCACGGCGGCCCACCTCCCACCGGTCACCCGCTTCCGAGACCCCTCCCAACCCTACGAAGACCTGATCATGTGCGAGCGTGATTGCATGCGCTGCAGCTATGCGGCAACGCTCGACTGTGACGGCAACTGTGGCGTCTGTCCGCGCCAGGATTACTGCCCGTGCGTGAATCCGGCAAAGGTCCGCACGAAGCCGAATCGCCTGGCCGACATGGAGCTTCCCATGGTGGCTTCGGTTGGACGCAATTAGGGACGAGGCCCAGCGCCTGGCTGAGCTCGTGCGCGACACCGCGGTGCGCCTTTGACCTCGCCCGCGACGAGGCCGAGCTTGCCGAACTGACCGAGCGCTCCGCGGATCCCGACCTGTGGAATGACGCGAGCGAGGCGCAGACGATCATGCGGCGCGCCGAGGAGCTGCGCTCCGGCATCGGGGCCTGGGCGGATCTCGAGCAGCGCGCAACCGGCCTGTCCGAGATGGCCGAGATGGCGGCGGACGATCCCGAAGAAGCCGCATCGCTCCTGCCCGACCTCGAGCGCGATCTCGCGGCCCTGCAGGCCGACTGGGGTCGGATGGAGCAGCTGCTGCTCCTGGGAGAGCCGTTCGACGAGCGCGGTGCGATCGTATCGGTGCATGCGGGCGCCGGCGGGACCGAGAGCCAGGACTGGGCCGAGATGCTCCTGCGCATGTACCTGCGCTGGGCGGAAGGCCATCGGTTCAAGACCGAGATTCTGGAGGCGACCGAGGGTGAGGAGGCCGGCCTGAAATCGGTGAGCTTCAGCATCGACGGGCGGTGGGCGTACGGGAGGCTGCGCAGCGAGCGTGGCGTGCATCGGCTGGTGCGGATCAGCCCGTACGATTCGCAGAAGCGACGGCATACGAGCTTTGCGCTGGTCGAGGTCATGCCGGAGGTGCCGGAGGACGCGGCCATCGAGATCGATGACAAGGACCTGCGCGTGGACACCTATCGGGCCAGCGGAGCCGGGGGCCAGCATGTCAACAAGACCGACTCGGCCGTGCGCCTGACGCACATCCCGACCGGGGTGGTGGTGGCCGTCCAGAGCGAGCGCAGCCAGCACCAGAACCGGGAGCGCGCCATGGCGGTGCTGCGCGCCAGGCTCATCGAGCGCCAGGAGGAGGAGCGAGAGGCAGAGATGGCGCGCCTGCGTGGCGAGCACGTCGAGGCCGGATGGGGCAACCAGATCCGCAGCTATGTCCTCCAGCCGTACACGATGGTCAAGGACCTGCGCACCGGCGTGGAAACGTCGAACCCGACGGCAGTCCTTGACGGCGACCTCGACGCCTTCATCGAAGGCTACCTGCGCTCGCGTGTCGGGGACTCGACGCCCGCGGCATAGCTCCGCATCGAGCGGCCGCACAATGGGTACCATCGGGACGAACCGATGACATCCCTCCTGCGCCGGCGAGCGCGCACCGCAGATCCCGACGCCCCGGTCATCAGCATGGTGGACGTCGGCATGACCTACCCGAACGGGAAGGTCGCCCTGGCCGACGTGAACGTCAGCATCTCATCAGGCGACTTCGTCTTCCTGGTTGGACCGTCCGGCGCCGGCAAGAGCACGTTCATCCGGCTCCTCATCCGCGAGCAACTGCCCACGGCCGGCGAGGTCCGCGTCGCTGGTCGCGACCTGCTGCGCATGCGTCGAAGGCACGTGCCGGCGCTGCGCCGCCGCATCGGGATCGTCTTCCAGGACTTCCGCCTGCTGCCGAACAAGACCGTGGCCGAAAACGTGGCCTTTGCCCTCGAGGTCACCGGCGCGACGGGCATCCAGGTACGGCAGCGGGTGCCACAGCTGCTTAACCTGGTGGGCCTGCACGAGCACGCCCACCACCTACCCACGCAGCTCTCCGGAGGCGAACAGCAGCGCACGGCCATTGCGCGCGCACTCGTCCACGACCCGGCAATCCTCATCGCCGATGAGCCGACCGGCAACCTTGACCCGGTCACCAGCTGGGAGATCATCCAGCTCCTGATCCAGATCAACCAGCTCGGCACCACGGTGCTCATGGCTACCCATAACCAGGAGATCGTCAACGCCATGCGCCGCCGCGTGCTGGCGCTGGAGGGCGGCCACCTGGTGCGCGATGAGGCCGCCGCGGCCTACGAGCGCGAGTACTGAATCGATGTCGTTCCTGCGCTTCATTGGATTCAGTGTCGTTCGCGCCTGGCAGGGGTTCTGGCGCAACGCGATGATGAGCTTGGCCGCGACCGCCACGGTGGTGCTGATGCTCGTCCTGCTGGCCGGGCTCTTCATCGTGATCGCCGGGCTCAATGCGGGGCTCGAGTTCATCGAGAGCAAAGTCGCGGTCACCGCACGCCTGGTCGACAACCTGTCGGACGTCCGACGGGAGCGTCTGATTGACGAGGTCGAGGCACTGCCCGGGGTTGCATCGGTCGCGTACGTGTCTCCAGCACGGGCCATGGAGCGGCTGGAGGACTCCTACCGCGAGATCGGCCGTGAGCTGGACCTCGGCGACCCGGATTCGCCCATCACCCTCTTCGCCAGCCTGGAGATCAGCCTCACCGATCCTGACGCCTCTGGCGACGTGGGTCGCGCCCTCGCGGGCCACGACGATGTCGAGCGCGTGCTGACCAAGCAGGCCGAGTACGACACGCTGCTCGGGGTCATCAACGTCATCCGCACCGTCGGCCTGGTGGGCATCGGACTCGTGGGGCTGACGGTCCTGTTCATGATCATCAACACCATCCGCATTGCGGTCTACAGTCGCGCAAACGAGATCGAGATCATGCGCCTGGTGGGTGCCTCCGACTCCTTCATCCGATGGCCGTTCATCCTCGAGGGAGTCCTGTGCGGCATCATCGGCGCGCTCATTGCCATCGTGCTGGTCGCGGCCATCTGGGATCCGATCCAGCCCGCCATGGTCACCGTCTTCCAGATGCCGACGGCGGTGAGCACCCAGTTCCTGACCACCCTGTCGCTGCTCCTGTTCGCCGTGGGCCTGGGAATCGGCGCCATCGGTTCCTGGATCAGCGTGCGCTCCTACCTGGGCGCCGGGCGATGAGCCGGGTCGGGTAGCCAAACCGTAATCAGGGCGATACCTCCTCCGCATTCGCCACAGGTAGACTTTCTGCCCACATGATCGATCCGAACCCCAACCCGCCGCCGACGCGCAGTCCCGTGCCCTGGGTCATCTCGCTCGCGCTGGCGGCCGTGGTCGGCGCCGTGTTGTTCTTCGGCGGCTATCTGGCCGGCGGAGGAGCAGGAAGTTCCGGCTGCGCGGCTCCAGACCAGGCGTTCGCAGCACTGTGCGAGGCCTACGATCGAGTCCAACGAGAGTACGTGGACGAGCTCGATCCCGCCAAGCTCGCCGAGGGCGCCATCCAGGGCATGTTCCAGTACGGTGTCGAGGATCCGTATTCGGGATACATGCCACCTGAGCAATACCAGCGGGCCCTGGGCGACCTTTCGGGCGCCTTCAGCGGCATCGGCGCCGAGATGGCCATCCGAAATATCGACGATCCGGGCGACCTGGCGGCATGCACGGAGCTCACATCCACGTGTCGGTTGGTGGTCGTGGCGCCGCTGAGTGACTCACCGGCGGAGCGCGCCGGCCTCCAGGCGGGCGACTTCGTGCTGGCCGTGGATGGCGAGAGCGTCGATGGCAGCACGATGAACGACCAGATCAGTGCCATTCGCGGCGAGTCCGGGACCGACGTCACGCTCACCCTCCAGCGCGACGACGACGAGCCGTTTGACGTGACGATCACGCGGGCAAAGATCACGCTGCAGGAGGTCGAGACCAGCCTGATCGACGCGCACATCGGCTACATCGGCCTCAATGGCTTCTCCGCTCCGGCCAGCGAGCAGTTCGCCGAGGGCCTGGGCGATCTCCTCGACCAGGGCGCTGACCAGATCGTGTTCGACCTGCGTGACAACCCCGGCGGCTACATCGACGCGGCTCAGCAGATCGCCAGCCAGTTCATCGGTGACGGGCTGATCTTCACGCAGGAGTCGGCCGGCAACGACATCAAACGTTACGAGTCGACCGGCACCGGAGTGGCAACAGATCCGGAGATCGAGGTCGTCGTGCTCATCAACGGCGGATCGGCATCGGCATCCGAGATCGTTGCCGCGGCGCTCCAGGAACGTGGCCGCGCCACGCTGGTGGGCGAGCCGACTTTCGGCAAGAACACGGTCCAGGTCTGGGGCCGTCTGGAGAACGACGGCGGCGTCCGAATCACCATCAGCCGCTGGTTCACGCCCGAGCACAACTCGGTGGCGCCCGACGGCGTCCAGCCGGATGTCGCGGCCGCTCGCAGCGCCGAAACGCCGCCGGAGGAGGATCCGATCCTGGATGCCGCGCTCGACTATCTCGCCGATCAGCCTGTTGCCCTCGAGGTCCGTCGTGCGGCACGGTCGGGATCCCCATCAGCGACCCTGAAGGAACCCATGGTGGTGGGCATTGTGGGCGCGCGGAGCATCTGCTAGCATCGCCGGCAACGAAAGGAGGTGGTGTTGCTGATGGATAGTTCCAAGCACGCCACCACCGAGGCGGTGCGATAACACAGCTTCGCGTGGTGTAGCGAAGGGGAGAGCCGGCCGATACGGTCGGCTCTTTCCATGCCCGCCCCCTGTTCCCCGTCACCGAAGCCGCACCCGACAGGACCAATGCCCGACGAGACGATCGCCGTCAACCGGCGCGCCCACCATGACTACGCCATCGAGGAGACCATCGAGGCGGGCATCGTGCTGACCGGAACCGAGATCAAGAGCGTGCGGGCGCACAAGGTGAACATCGCCGAGGCCTACGTTCGGATCGAGCGCGGCGAGGCCTGGCTCATAGGCGCGCATGTCGCCGAGTACGCCCAGGGCAATCGCTACAACCACGCTCCGACACGGACCCGGAAGCTGCTGCTGCATCGCGATCAGATCTCCGAGCTGATGGGGCTCCAGTCGGCCAAGGGGCTGACGATCGTCCCGCTGCGGCTCTACCTGCGCGGCGGCGTGGCCAAGCTGGAGGTCGGCGTCGCGAAGGGCAAGAAGGCGCATGACAAGCGCCGATCCATTGCCGAGCGCGACATGCGCCGCGAGCTCGACCGCGAATCGAAGGAAGCGGGCCGCATCAAGCTCTGAGCGCGCCACAGCACCCTCTCGTGAGTTGCACTCAACGCACCGGTCCACGACTTTCGCCTGGATTCGGCTCCCATCGGCGCCTGGAGTTGCGGTGCGACGCAACACTTGGTCGCGGTACCTTCCTTCGTAGATCGGTGCGCTGAACGCAACATCCGAGCAAGTCGCGGGCCGAATCGAACAGGCGTTCACATCGGTGCACCGGTCTGGTAGACTGGACGTCCAATCGGTTCGTGGGGATGTCAGGTTTCGACAGGGTCCGTGAACCGGGAATCGCAGGTCGAGGTTGCTCGCAGGCCTCGTAAAAAGCGGGCAATTGCTGTAACTGGCAACGATAGTTACGCCCTCGCTGCTTAGGCAGTGAGCATTGACGTCGTCCATCCTCCCCGGACGGCGAAGATGTCATTAGGGGAGGTGCGGCGTCGCCGACTCCGGTGAGCGACGTCAAAGAGCCGAGAGGCACGCCGGATAGCAAGCGAGGCACCCCGCCGGTCGGGGGTCCGCGGCGCGAAATCGCAAGTTGGCCGGAAATACCTGTAGGAAGTTCTCGGGGATCGTGTTCTGGACGGGGAGTTCGATTCTCCCCCATCTCCACCATCACACGAACGACCAGAGCGGGCCATGGGTCCCGGCTCTGAAGTTGTGGGCGTGCGACGCTCGAACGTGCCTGCCTGTGCTAACTTCCGTCGCGGCCGGGGGCGTGACTATCACTCGGAGGGCGTGGGTTCGGATGGATTTCTCCAAGCTCGACCAGAACGAGAAGCTGGCCGTCTACGGCGCGAGCGCCGTCGTGCTGGCCGGCCTGATCAGCACCTGGGGTGGGCTCCTGTGGCTCGCGATCCTGGCGGCGGTCGGCATGCTGGCGGTCGTCCTGCTTCCTCAGATCTCGAACGGAACCTCGCTTCCCGGATCGCAGGGGACGCTGATGGCGGCTCTCGGATTCGTGGCGCTCGGCGCGGGACTGATCGAGGTGCTTCGGTACCTCGGCTTCATCGGCTCCACCCTCGGGTCGCTGAATACGATCGCGTTCATCGTCGCCGTCATCGGCGCCGCGATCATGGCCTACGCCGGCTGGCGGGAGATCCAGATGGAGGGCGGCAAATGGGTGTTCGGCAGGCGCGCCGGCGCTGCCTCGGCACCGGCGCCCGCCTCCCGGGCCGAGTCTGCGAACCCGCCTCCGTCGGACGTTGACGAGCATCGATCGCCCGAGGCCTGAGCCTTCCGCCCAGCTCCTGGCTCCTGGCTCAAGCGCCGATGAGCCTTGCCGCACGGCGCGTCAGTCGCGCGATCGGCTCCTCGCCTTCGGTCAGGCATCGGTTGAGGCGGCCAAGGACGACGTCGGTCGCCAGACCATCGTCCACGGCGTCGACCGCCTCACGCAGCAGTCGGCGCCTTTCCTCGTCGTGCTCGAGCTCGGAGAGAGAGCGCACGAGCGCGCCGATGTCGCCATGCGTGGCGGCTAGCTCCTCGGGCGGCGCCACCAGCGCGTCCTCGAAATAGGCGATGGCCAGGGAGAGCAGGTCGTCGGGATCGGCCGGCGATCTGCGCGTCCCGGCCGCCGTTCCACCGACCACCAGGGCGTAGGCGTCCTCGAGTTCCGGTGCAAAGCCGACCCACGGACCCTCGTCACCGAGGCGCCCGACCGCGCAGGCCGGCGTGCTCACGCGCGTGCTTTCGACGAGGGCCGTCGCGCGTGCCGTCTACTCCTGATCCCTGCTGGCCGGCAGGACCACGATTCGGCGGTTGGGCTCGACGCCGACGCTCTGCGTGCGGACCTTCGGATTCTCGAGCAGGGCCATGTGCACGATGCGGCGCTCGACCGCGGGCATCGCCTCGAGCTGAATGATCTTCCCACTCTGCACGACGCGCTTGGCGGCACGGTCAGCCACATCGCGCAACTGCTCCTCGCGCCGGCCGCGGTAGTTCTCGACATCGATAGCGATGCGGTGGTGCTGGCCCTCGCGCCGCCCGACGATCAGGTTGACGATGTGCTGGAGGCTCGCCAGCTTCTCGCCGCGGCGACCGATGAGCGCACCGAGGTCGTCGCCCTTCACATTCAACCGCGTTGTCTCCCCGCCGCTGGCGACCTCGACGGTGCCGGCCAGGCCCATCAGCCCCAACATCTCGGTCAGGACCGTCGTGGCTGTGTCGAGGGTCGAGCGCTCCTCATCGGAGAGCTCCTCGACTGGCTTGCCTGAGACGAAGGGCGTGGGCTCACGGTTGGGCCAATCCGTTCGCGGCTCGCGTGGCGGCCGATCGCCCCGTGGCTCACGGGCGGCCTGATCGCGGTCGCGCTCTCGACCATTCCTACCACGACCGCCACGACCGCGGCCGCCACGGGTGCGGTGGCTGGTTTCGGCAAGCGCCGGCTCGGCGACCTGGTCGTCGGGGCGATCCGCAAGGGGCTCGGCGACGCTTGGCTCCGCAGTAGGCTCATCGCGTACCTCGGGCGCATCTCGGGCCGCGGCCTCTGGAGCCGCGTCCATCTCGGGTGCGGGAGCGGCGCGCACCGTGTCAGCGCTCGCCACGGCGGACTTCGGCGCGGCCAGAATCCGCGCCTCCTCGGCCCCGACGCCCAGCACACCTCGGCTGCCCTGGGCAAGGATCTCGATGTCGAGCTCGCTCAGGTCCGAGCTGAACTCGGCCATCGCGGTGCGGATCGCCTCTTCTACGTTCTTGCCGGTGAATTCTCTGAAGGTCATCTCTTTCGTCCTCGTCTCTTGGCGTTGCCCTGCCTTCGGTTCGCGGGCCGCGGGTTATTGCGG
>JACDBS010000066.1 GCA_013694795.1 Chloroflexota bacterium
CGCGGGGACCGCCCTCCCAGGACACCCGCCCCGCCACGAGGTCGGCGACACGCTGCGGGATGAGCTCCAGCGAGACGCGCTCCTGGGTCATCGAGTCGCGCTCGCGAATGGTCGCGGCGCCGTCGTCAAGCGACTCGGGGTCGACGGTGATGCAGAACGGCGTGCCGATCTCGTCCTGGCGCCGATACAGCTTGCCGATCGAGGCGGTGTCGTCGTACATGGCCGTCACGTGCTGCTTGAGGTCAGTGGTCAACCGCCGCGCCCGTTCGACGAGCTCGGGCCGGTTGCGCAGGAGCGGGAGAACCGCCGCCTTGACCGGCGCCAGCTCCGGCCGCATCCGCAGCACGACCCGCTTCTCCTTCGCCACGTGCTCCTCTTCGTAGCCATCCACCAGAACGGCCAGGACGGCGCGTTCGACACCCATCCGGCTCGATGACATAGGGCACCACGTGCTCCCCGGAGCTCTCGTCGAAGACCTCCAGCTTCCTGCCGCTCCCCGCGGCATGCGCGCGCAGATCGTAATCGGTGCGGTCGGCAACGCCTTCCAGCTCGGACCAGCCGATCGGGAACTGGTACTCAATATCGGTCGTCTGCTTGCTGTAGTGGCTGAGCTCATCCGCCTCGTGTGGGCGCAGCCGAAGGCGGTCGTCGGAGATGCCCAGTACATCGGTCCACCAGCGGTGGCGTTCGTCCACCCAGTGGGCGAACCATTCGTCCTCGTCGCGAGGGTGGACGAAGAACTCCATCTCCATCTGCTCGAATTCACGCAGGCGGAAGATGAAATTTCCCGGCGTGATCTCGTTGCGGAAGGATCGGCCCATCTGCGCGATCCCGAACGGCAGGTTGCGACGCATGGATGTGGCGACGTTCTCGAACTGGACAAACATCGCCTGGGCGGTCTCCGGACGCAGATAGGCGATCGATGCGGACTCCGCCACCGGCCCGACGTGCGTGGCGAACATGAGGTTGAACTGGCGCGCATCGGTCAGAGAGCCACGGGTGCCGCAGTTGGGGCAGGCGCTCTCCGACGGCTTGCCCTTGAGGTCGTCCTCGCGGAATCGCAGCTTGCAGTTGCGGCAGTCGACCATGGGGTCGCTGAAGCCGGCGACGTGGCCGGATGCCTCCCACACGCGCGGGTTCATGATGATGGCCGCGTCCAGGCCCACGACGTCGTCGCGCAGCTGGACCATGTGGCGCCACCAGGCGGCTTTCACGTTGTTCTTGAGCTCCACGCCCAGCGGACCCCAGTCCCAGAAGCCGGCCATCCCGCCGTAGATCTCGCTGGAGGGGAAGACGAAGCCGCGGCGCTTGGCGAGGCTGACGATGACGTCGAAATTCGGCGCTGGCACGGTGAACGGCGGCTCCTCAGGGGCGACGAATGTTGACCGATGGGGTGATCGAGTCTAGCCGACCCCGGCACGGAAATGGCGCGTCCCACCGGGGAGGGACCGACACATCGTCCGTATTTAGCCTGGGTCCACGTTCAGGGGCGATTGGACCGATATATCTGCTCGCCGTGAGCGTAAGGCCGCCCACAGGCGCGCCGCGCGCGGCGAACGGACCGATAGATCGTCGTAATCCAGCCTTGAAACCGGCCCAGGTGTAGTTGGACCGATACATCGGCGCGTGAAGGGCGCTCAGCGACGAGGGAATCGGATCATGACGATGATCGCAAGGATGACAGCCAGGATGGGAGGGTGAAAGCCAGCAGAGTGACCAGAGAGGCGTCCATTGAGATGTCCAGCAATTGACGATGTACGCACGATCGACCAATCGTCGCGACACGTCACGGGCCGACCGGCACCTCTTCAGCAGCGGATACCGCCTCGCGGGCGGCGACCTCGTCGAGGAAGGCGCGCGAGCGCAGCTCGCGCTCGATGACGGCAGACACCGTGGCGTGCAGGATCCGCTCCACCTCGCGATGGAGCGCGGGAGTGACGCGGAGGCGCAGCACGCCGACCAGCGGCGAGCGCTGGAGGTGGCGCAGGATCTTCAGCGCATCGGCCGAGACGGGCCGGGTCCCGAGAGCGGTGTTCCGGCAGTGCGGGCACAGCACGCCGCCCCCGACCGGCGAGAACTCATTGCCCTCCGGCTCGATGGCCGCGCCGCACTCGAGGCAGCGCCCAAGCTCGGGCCGAAAGCCAGTGGCGTCCAGGAGCGCCAGCTCGAACCAGCGCGCCACCACCTCGCGCGCGACCTCGCCGCCGGCGTCCAATGCTGACAGCGCCTGGGCCAGGAGCCGGAACGCCTCGTGCGAGTCGGCGGCGCCCTCGGAGAAGCGGTCCGCCAGCTCGACCACGTACCAGGCGGCGGCGGTCGAATGCAGGTCATTGCGCAGGCCGAGATGCGGATCCTCCAATGACGACGACGTGACGACGTCCCACGTCCGTCCCACGGCCAGCACCAGCTGAACGTCGCTGAACGGCTGGAGCGCACCGCCGATCCGGGACCTCGGGCGGCGCACGCCCTTCGCGATCACGCGCAGCTTGCCGAGGCGTGGCGTCAGCACGGTGAGGACGCGGTCCGCCTCGCCCAGGTCCATGGTCCGCAGCACGATCGCCTCGGTCTTGTAGACGCGCGGTCGCGGGCTCATCGGTCCCTGAAGCGTAACGTGCTACATTCGAGTATCATGAATTCATGAGCAGCAGCCCGAGAAGCGCCGCGTGACCCGGCTGGTCGAGGAGGTCGAGTACCCTTCCGGCGTGGACATCAGGATCGAGTTTACGCGCCAGGTCGATCAGATCGACGGGGAGATGTCGCGCGTCCTCGACGAGCGGGGGGGCCATGCCCGGGGCCTGTACGAGATGCTCGCCTATCACCTGGG
>JACDBS010000090.1 GCA_013694795.1 Chloroflexota bacterium
CCCCAACGCCGCCAAGATCCGCGCCGCCGCGGAGGAGATGGAGCGAGGCGGCGACATGATGTCGCTGATGGCGGAGCTGCTGGACGACGACGCCGTCTGGCATGAGATCGGCCGCGACGAGCCGATCCGCGGCAAACAGGCACTCGCGGAGCGATTCAGCGGCATGCCGGAGGGCGCAAGCATCAAGACCGAGACACACGATGTCCTCGCCAACGACCAGCACACCATCCAGCTGGTGACCGCCACGGCGACCATGGGCGACCAGTTGCTCACCTACCGCACCGCCGAGATCTATCACATGCGGGACGGCAAGATCACCGAGCGCTGGGCCTTCTCCGACGACACCGACCGGATCAACAAGTTCTTCGGCGGGGCGTAACGCCGCAGCGAGCTCGAGGTCCCAGTCGAAGGCGGTCCCGACGATCGGCTTGCTGCTGGTCCTCGTCGTTTCCAACCCCGTCGTCACCTGCGGCGTGCAGGCGGCTGGCTCAGCCTGCCGTAGTCGTGGGACGAGTTGCGGGCCTATTCGTAACGCGATCGGTTACGAATAGGCCCACCGCAACCCGCCCCGTCAGGCCTCGTCGACGCGGAGGCTGATGACCTCGGTGACAGATTGCTTGCCCTTGAGCTCCAGCGTCCGGCGCTCGAGGTTCGGGTCGAGACCCGCTGCCGCCGCGGCAGCAGACGACACCAGGATCTCGCCCGGTCCGGCGACCGAGGCAAGGCGTGCGGTGATGTTCACCGCGTCACCCACCGCGGTCAGCTCGACGTGGCTCCCCTCTCCCACCGCGCCAAACCAGGCGCGACCGGAGTTGACGCCGGCGCCGATGGATACCCATGGCCCGCCCGGATCCGCATGGCCGGTGGCGCGGAGCAGAGCCTGGGCTGCTTCGACCGCTCGAGCCGTGTAGCGCTCGCCGGTCAGGAGGGGAAAGAAGAGCGCCACCAGCTCGTCGCCCACGAACTTGTCGACGTACCCGTCGTGCTCAAAGACCACCTTCGATGCGGTGGCAAAGAAGCGGTTGAGCAGCGCGTTGTACTCGCCCGCGGACATTCCCTCGGCCAGCGAGGTCGAGCCCCGGATGTCGGCGAAGAGCGTGGCCCCCTCGACCTCCGCACCACCATGGTGCTTCGTCATGAAGTCTGTGCACGAGTTGCACCAGTTGGGATTGGTGTCCGACTGACGCTTGCCGATGAGCCGCATCAGGCGCGCCCCCGGCCCCTTGAAGGGTGCGGCGCACATCCGGCAGCGGGGATCGGCCGGGATGCGCATGAAGACGTGGCGGCCGATCGACTTCATCGAGTCGCCGCCCTCGGTCAGGTACCGGCGCCAGAACTCCTCGTTCCGCTCGTCCGGGGATCCGCTCGTGGTCACGTTCGACGGCTCATCGGCATCTCATGATACGGCGCTTGACGTGCGGCGCACCATCGGGGCATGCCGTGCTGCGACGTGGACCTTGCTGGCATCGGATATGACGGCCTCCATGCCGACGAGGACTTGGAGGACTGGCGGAGCGGGCGTCTGCATCCCGCCAGCCAGGAGCTGATCGCCGCTGTCCGCGCGCAGGGCATCGAGGGCGCCGCGCTACTCGACATCGGCGCGGGCGTCGGCGCCGTTCATCTCACCCTGCTGGAGGCCGGCGCCGCCACGGCGGTGGACGTCGACGCGTCGCCGGAGTACCTCGCCGTGGCGCGGGCGGAGGCCGAGCGACGCGGACTGGGGGGCCGCGTGGAATACCGGCATGGCGACGTCGTCGAGCTCGCCGCACAACTGCCGCCGGCCGATATCGTGACCCTGGACTCGGTGATCTGCTGCTACCCGTACCTCGCGCCCCTGCTGGAAGCGGCTGTGCGGCCCAACCCGCACCTGGTGGGCCTGACCTATCCGCGGGACGTCTGGTGGATGCGCGCCTACATGCGGCTGTTCACCCTGACGCACGCCTTGCGGGGACGGCCTGGTCGGTACTACGTCCATCGCCACGATCGGCTGAACCAGCTCATGGCCGATGCCGGCTTCCGAAACGTCCACGAGGGCGGAACGCGGGAGTGGCGCGTCGTCCTCTACCGCCGGGCGCCGGCGCCATGAACGGCCGGCTGTTGCATGCATTGATCGGCTTCGCGGACGAGCCGACCGATGATGACGACATACGCCTCCGCAAGCGTGTTGGCGTCATCGCCGGCTACATCAACATCGTGGGTCCACTCCAGCTTCCCGTGTTGTCCCAGGGCCTCGCCCTGGGCTGGGTCGTGGCAGTGACGATGCCGTTGGTCAGCGCACTCAACCTCGTCGTCCTGGCACGGACGCGACGCTTCGATCGCTACGTCGTGGTGCTGATCCTGATCGTGATCCTCTTCGCCGCAGGTATCGAGATGGCGCTCGGCGGGCTGGAGGGGTCCAGTGCCGCAGTCTTGTTTGCGTTCCTTGGGCCGGTGTACGCGATTCTCGCCCTCGGACCGCGACGGGCGACGGCCTGGTTCGTCTTCTTCATGGTCGTGGTGGTCGGCGTGATCCTGATCGACCCGGTCGTCAGCAACAGCATTGCGCCTCAGCCGTATGGTCTGCGGCTCGTCTTCTACGCCGCCAACCTCGGCGTGCCGCTCACGATCACGTTCCTCTTCCTTCGCTACACCGATCTCCGCCGCCGCGCGGCGGAGGCCAGATCGGATGAGCTGCTGACGAACGCCATTCCGATCTCCATCGCCGCGCGCCTGAAGCGCGGTGAGCAGCGCATCGCGGAGTCGTACCCGGAGACGACGGTCCTCTTCGCCGACCTGGCCGGCTTCACGCCCTGGGCGCGGCAGACGGATCCGGCCCGAGTGGTCAGCTTTCTGGACGAGCTGTTCACCCGCTTCGATGGGCTTGCGGCGGAATGCGGCGTGGAGAAGATCAAGACCATCGGCGACTCGTACATGGCCGTCTCGGGAGCACCCGAGGCTCGTGCCGACCACGCCTCTGCGGCCATGGCGCTCGCCCGCGGCATGATGACCGCGCTGGATGAAGCCCGCGCGCGCCTGGGCCTGCCACTGGAGCTGCGCATCGGCCTGGCCAGCGGGCCGGTGGTGGGCGGCGTCATCGG
>JACDBS010000110.1 GCA_013694795.1 Chloroflexota bacterium
TGGCTGGCTCACGCTGGCGGGGCTCGGCTGGCTGAAAGCGGGCGTCAACCACCTTGGAACCGATGGCGACAACGACGTGATCCTACCCTCCGGCCCTTCCCGCGCGGGCACGGTCACTGTGGGCGACAACGTTGTCGCGGACGGCGACTTCATCCACGAGGGCGCGGCCGCTCATGGCCTGCGTCTGGTGAACGACCAGCAGGGCGAACCGACGCTGCTCGAGCTCGGCGCGCTCCGCCTGTGCGTGATCGAGCGCGGCGGACGCCTGGCCATCCGAACCTGGGACACCTCATCGGCTGTCAGACGTTCGTTCGAAGGGATCGACCATTGGCCGGTCGATCCCGCCTGGCGGCTGGATGCGCGCTTCGTGCCGACGCCCGACCGGGTGCTGCGGGTGCCGGACGTCCTGGGCGTCGTGGACGAGGAGCCGTCCCCGGGCGAGGTCGCCTTCGAGATCGGGGGCGTGACGCATCGGCTTCAAGGTCTAGCGGGTGGCGACTCCGGAGAGCTGTGGCTGGTCTTCAGTGATCTCACCAACGGCGCCGAGACCTACGGGGGCGGCCGATTCCTGTACACCGACGCGCCCGACGCCGACGGGAACGTGATGGTCGACTTCAACCTCGCCTACAACCCGCCCTGCGTGTTCTCGCCCTTCGCCACCTGCCCGCTGCCCTGGCCGTCGAACCGCCTGGCCGTCCGCATCGAGGCGGGGGAGCGGATGTACAGCGCTAGACTGACAGCCAGATGAGCAACCAGCCCGCCACGCGCCGCGCGCCGGCCGACTTCCTCAACCACCGCGTGCGCGAGATCCCGCCCTCGGGCATTCGCCGCTTCTTCGACATGCTGGCCGAGATGAAGGACGTCATCAGCCTCACCATCGGCGAGCCCGACTTCACCACCCCCGAGCCGATCACTCGCGCCGCGATCGAGAGCCTCGAGGCGGGCGAGACCCACTACACCGCCAATGGCGGCATGCTGGAGCTCCGCGAGCTCATCGCCGCCAACCTGCAAACGCGCTACGGGGTCGAATACGAGCCGCGCACCGAGCTCCTCGTGACGGTCGGCGCCTCCGAGGGTGTCGACGCCAGCCTCCGCGCGACCATCAACCCCGACGACGAGGTGATCTACCACGAGCCGTGCTTCGTGGCCTACGCGCCATGCATCCAGCTCGCCGGCGGCGTGGCGGTCGCGGTCAGCACCACCGACGCCACCGACTTCCGCGTCACGGCCGCCATGATCGAGAGCAACATCACCCCGCGCACGAAGGCCATCTTCCTGGGCTACCCGAACAACCCGACCGGCGCCGTCCTGGACCGTGATGAGCTCGAGGCAATCGCAAGCATCGCCGATGCCCACGACCTGCTCGTCTACAGCGACGAGATCTACGACCGCCTGGTGTATGGCGACCACGAGCACACCGCCATGAGCTCGCTCAGAGGCATGCGCGAGCGGACCATCCTCCTCGGGGGCTTTTCCAAGAGCTATGCCATGACCGGCTGGCGCATCGGCTACGTGGCGGCTGCGGCGGGCCTCATGGAGGGGATCGCCAAGGTCCACCAGTACGGGATCATGTGCGCGCCGACCTCCGCGCAGTTTGCCGCCATCGAGGCGTTGCGCAGCGGCGAGCCTCATGTCCAGGCCATGCGCTCCGAGTACGACCGCCGTCGCCGATATATGACGGACAGGTTCAACCAGATCGGCCTGCATTGCTTCGAGCCGATGGGCGCCTTCTACTGCTTCCCCCGAGTGACCGATGCGACCGGCATGGACGACACCACCTTCGCCCAGCGACTGCTCGAAGAAGAACGGGTGGGCGTCGTGCCCGGGAGCGCCTTCGGACCGTCCGGTGCCGGCCACGTGCGCGTCTGCTACGCCGCCGCGTACGAGCAGATCACCGACGCCATGGACCGCATCGAGCGGTTCGTGCAGCGTCACCGCGCGTGACGGCGACGCCTGCCCAGCGATTCAGCGACACCGCCGGTGACTATGCCGCGACGATGGCGCCCGCGCTTGCGCCGGTCGCTGCCGAGGTCGTCCGCCGCGCCGAGCTGCGTGCCAACCAGAGCGTCCTGGACATCGGCACCGGCACCGGGACCGCAGCCCGCCTCGCCCTTGGCGAGGAACGGCGCGTCATCGGTCTTGATGCCGCAGCCGGAATGCTCGAGATCGCGCGCCGCGAGGCACCCGGTGTCGAGCTCATCGAGGCCGACTTCACCCGCATCCCGCTCGAGGATGCCTCGATCGACGTCGTCATCGCGGTGCATGCCCTGCTCTTCGTGAAGGACCGGGTGGCGGCGTTGCGGGAATGGCTCCGCGTCATCGCGCCCGGCGGACGGCTCTCGCTGTCGGTGCCCGGGCCCGGCGACGTGGTTCCGAGCGCCGTGTTCGGCGAGATCTACGACCGCTACGACGTCGAGTGGAATTCCAACGACTATCCGGTCCCGTCGGAGCTGGCGGGATGGGCAGGAGAAGCAGGCTGGATCGACGTGAAAGTGGATGCCGACCCCACGACTGCCATCCCGCTCCGCGACGAGGCCGCGTTCCGAAGCTGGCTGCGCGTCGGCCGCGCCGTCTCCGGCTGGAGCGCTGAGCGTATCGCCGCGTTCGGGCGCGACCTCATGGCCGCCAGTCCGAGCAGCGCTGACGGCTCATTCCGCATCCCGTTCGGCACCATCTATCTCACCGCGCGGAGGCCCGCATGACATTCACCGAGCTCCTCCGGGTCGCGCCCGGCTCGCAGCCCGACCTGGGGGCCATCGATGCGGACTCGACCCCGGGCTTCGACGGCGACAAGGCAGCGGCACAGGACCGCGTTCACGAGCTCGCGGATGTGCTCGCCGAATTCCAGGAGCGGCTCTGGGCGGAGGGTCGCCAGTCGCTCCTGATCGTCCTCCAGGCGCTCGACGCGGGTGGCAAGGATGGCCTCATCCGTAACGTCGTCACCGCCTTCAACCCGCAGGGCACCCGCGTCACCGGGTTCGGCGTGCCCAGCGAGGAGGAGCTGCGCCATGACTATCTGTGGCGCATCCATGCCGCGACGCCGGGCAGGGGTCGCATCGGTGTCTTCAACCGCAGCCACTACGAGGATGTGCTGGTCGTCCGCGTCAACGAGCTGGTCCCCGCATCGGTGTGGAAGCAGCGCTACGAGCAGATCAACGCCTTCGAGGCGCACCTCGCCGCGAACGACACTCGCATCCTGAAGTTCTACCTCCACATTAGCCGCGAGGAGCAGCGTCAGCGGCTCCAGGCACGCATCGACGACCCGGCCAAGCACTGGAAGTGGTCGTCCGGCGACCTCGAGACGCGGGCACGCTGGGACGACTACCGCGCCGCCTACACCGATGCGCTGGCGCGCTGCTCCACCGCTGCCGTCCCCTGGTTCGTCATCCCCGCCGACCGCAAGTGGTACCGCGACCTCGCCGTTGCCGAGATCCTGGCCGAGGTCGCCGCCGACATAAACCCCGCCTGGCCTGCGCCCGACGAGGACGTCTCAGGTATCGTCGTCCCGGCCTAGCCGGCGTCAACCGCTGCAACCCGGGCGGTGTCGTCACATTGTTATGAGTTGCACGCTAGGCGATCCGCGCGCCTGGGGGGATGGCGGATTGAGCGTGCATCTGGCAGGCGAGCCCGCCTGCCGTCGCCTTGCATGCGTCTGGTGCATGAATGACGACGGAGAGGTGTCCCGCGGCAGAGGCCCGCGTGAAACACGCACCGTACGAATGCGCATGAAGCACCGATGGATTGGCGGCGGCCTCGCGCTGGCCACCGCCCTCACCCTTGG
>JACDBS010000127.1 GCA_013694795.1 Chloroflexota bacterium
TGGCCAGTCGCCCCAGCGGTTACGAGGTCGCGGTCATCGGCGCTGGGATCCACGGCGCCAGCGCTGCCTATCACCTCGCCCGCGCCGGCGCCCGGGTCGCGGTGCTCGATCGGCTGACCCCAGCGGGTGGGCCGACCGGGCTGTCGAGCGGGGTCTGCCGGGCGTATTACACCAACCACTTCCTGGCCGAGACGGCGCGCGACAGCATGCGGATGATGGCCGCTTTCGATGAAATCGCGCCCGGCCACGACGCCGCCTTCCGTCGGACCGGCTTTCTCTTCCTCCACCCGCCGCAGGACACCACAGAGGTGACCGTCAACGCGGAGCAGCTCAACGAGCTTGGCATCCGGGTCGAGGTCTACCAGGCCGATGCGCTGCGTCGCGAGTTTCCGCAGTTTGAGCTCGACGGCATCGGGATCGGCGCGTTCGAGCTGGACGCCGGCTACGCCGATCCGGCTGGCACCACGGCCGGCGTGATGGCCGGCGCGATCGCCGCTGGGGCAACGCTGCGCAGCAATACCCCTGTGGTGGAGATCGCTCCGCGGCCGGGGGGCGGAGTCGTTCTGCGTCTGGGTCGCGGGGAGGTGCTGGAGGCTGAACGGCTACTCATCGCCGCCGGACCCTGGACCGCGCCGTTGACTCACCAGCTGAGAGTGGATCTGCCGCTCACCGTCGAGCGGCACGTCGTGGCCATCGCGCGCCTCGACCATGACCGCGCCGTGCCCTTCGGTCACGGCGATCTGCGCACCGGCTACTACTGCCGCCCGGAAGGGAGCAACCATTACCTGCTGGGCTGGACTCACGCCGCTGAGCAGGTCGACCCGGACCGATATGACACCACCCTCCGCCGCGATGAGGGCGTGGCGCTCCTGGAAGCCGCCGCCCGCAGTCTCCCCGCTCTCGACGATGCGCAGCCGAGGGGCGGATGGGCAAGCCTGTATGACGTCAGTCCTGACTGGCAGCCGGTGATCGGCGAGATCGCGGACGGCGTGTTCGTGGATGCCGGTACCAGCGGCCACGGCTTCAAGCTCGGCCCCGCCCTTGGCAAGAAGGTTGCCGAACTGATCCTGGGTCATCCGGATCGCCGCCTTGCGCAGTTTCACCCCGATCGGTTCGCCACCGGCGAGCTGCTGCCAGCCGGTTATCGCGACGCCCGCATCCTGGGCTAGTGCCGGGTCGCCACGCGTCCCCAGCATCAGGACGAGCGAATGCCGCGGTCTCGCTGACCGCGGCATTCGTTCCAAAGGACCTATCCCCCCAGAGTGCACACCGCATGCCCGCCGCCGGATTGCCGCAGCCGACCGCTTGCTCGCTGACACGTTGACTGTCGAGAGTTGCGATGCTAGCATCATGCATCATGATGCGGATCAGACGAACCACGATCAGCGCCTCGGAGGACTCGCTGGGAACGCTGGAGGCGGAGGCGCGGCGCCGAAGCGTCTCCGTGGCTGCCATCCTGCGCGAGGCAGTCGACGAGAAGGCCGAATCCCTGCGCGCGGCACGCCGTCCACGCGTCGGCGTGGCCCGCTCGAGTGATGGTCTCGCCGCCGCGGAGGTGACCGCCGAGCCGGTCGCTGACGAACCCTCCTGAGGTGGCGCTCATTCTCGACGCCGGTCCGCTGCTGGCTGCGCTCGATTCCGCCGATCCCGACCACGCCGCCTGCGCCAGCCTTCTGACCGATGCCGCCGAGGACCTCGTCGTTCCGGTGCTCGTGATGGCGGAGCTTGACAACTGGTGCGCCCGCCGGCTGCTGCCCGAAGCGTGGACCGCGTTCACTGAAGACGTGCTGGCCGGCGCCTATCGCCTTGAGCCGCCAACGATTTCCGACCTTGCGCGCTGCCTTGCGCTCCAGGACGAATATCGCGACATCTCGCTCAGCCTGGTGGATGCCAGCCTGATCGCCCTCGCCGAGCGCTTCGGAGAGCCGAAGATTGCAACGCTCGATCATCGCCACTTCCGGCCGGTCCGCCCTGCGCATGTCGAGGCCCTGGAGATCCTTCCCTGACGCTTCCGATTTCAGCCGGTCCAGGAACGTGGGCGAAGAAGAGCGGCTCGGCTTCGAGATTCCGTACTGACCTCTTCCGCTAGGATCGCGTCCCAGCTTCTTGGCCGATTAGTCGCTGGCTGGCTGCTAGCCGCCGGAACAGCAGGCGGAGCTGTCATCCATTCGCGCATTGACTCGTAGGGAAGGTTTCGGCATCTATCGGGCCGGTGGCGAGCCTGTTTCGTGCTCAGCGAAGTGATGGGCCGCCGACCCGAGCGGACAACCAAGACCAAATTCGACCCGAAGAGTCAACCGGTGCTTGCCTGTCCAGGAATCGGGCCTTTCGTTCGCCGATGCCGCCTTTCACGCGGCATACATGCCGCTGGACGGCAGGACGTCGCTGATCCCGAGTGGACCGATAAACTGGACCACGCCGTGACCTCCGCTCCCCCCGCCGCCGATCCGCTCGCTGCCTTCAGCGAGGCGACTCGCACATGGTTCCGCGAGGCATTCGCGGAGCCGACGCGTGCGCAGGAGCTCGGATGGCCGGCCATCAGCGGCGGCAGCCACACCCTCATCCATGCGCCCACCGGCAGTGGCAAGACCCTGGCCGCGTTCTTATGGTGCATCGACCGCCTGATGACGGAGGAGCCGCCAGAGGGCAAGACCGTCCGGGTCCTGTACATCAGCCCGCTCAAGGCCCTGGCCTACGACGTCGAGCGCAACCTGCGCGCACCGCTGGCCGGCATCCGGCGCACGGCCGAACGCCTGGGCCTCGAGGTGCCCGAGATCAGCGTGGCCAGCCGCACCGGCGACACGCCGGCCGACGCGCGCCGCCAGCTGACGAAGACGCCACCCGACATCCTGGTCACCACCCCGGAAAGCCTGTACCTCGTGCTCACCAGCGCTGCACGCGAGATCCTGCGCGGCGTCGAGCACGTGATCATCGACGAGGTGCATGCCATTGCCGCGACGAAGCGCGGCTCGCACCTGGCACTCAGCCTCGAACGACTCTCGCACCTGGCCGATGCGGACCCGCAGCGCATCGGTCTTTCGGCAACCCAGCGGCCCCTGGAAGCGATCGGCGCCTTCCTGGCCGGCGTCGGCCGCGAGGTGATCATCGTCGACGCCGGGACGCGGAAGGAGCTCGACCTCGAGGTGATCGTGCCGGTCGATGACATGGCGCGTATGGGCGACGTCATGGAGGCAGACGAAGCGGCCGGCGGACCGGCGGCGGGACCGGAGGCAAGGCACTCCATCTGGCCATCAATCCATCCAAGGCTCCTTGAGCTCATACGACAGCATCGGTCCACCCTGATCTTCGTGAACTCACGGCGCCTGGCGGAACGGCTCAGCAGCCGGCTGAACGAGCTGGCCGGGGAGGAGCTGGTCCGCGCCCACCATGGGAGCGTGGCCCGCGAGCAGCGGCTCCAGATCGAGGAGGACCTCAAGCAGGGCAGACTGCCGGCGCTCGTCGCGACCTCCAGCCTGGAGCTGGGGATCGACATGGGGGCCATCGACCTCGTCATCCAGATCGAGTCGCCGCCGTCGGTCGCGTCGGGCATGCAGCGCATCGGTCGCGCGGGACACCAGGTGGGAGAGCCGAGCGTCGGGAAGATCTTCCCCAAGTACCGCGGTGACCTGGTGGAGGCGGCGGTGGTGGTGCAGCGCATGAAGGCCGCCCAGATCGAGGAGACCCGCATCCCGCGCAACCCGCTCGACGTGCTGGCTCAGCAGGTTGTCGCCATCTGCGCCGCTGGACACTGGACCGTGGATGAGCTGCATCGGCTCATCACCCGCGCGGAGTCGTTCCGCGATCTCTCACGCGAGCAGCTTGAAGGCGTGCTCGACATGCTCTCCGGCCGCTATCCATCCGACGAGTTCGCCGACCTCAAGCCTCGCCTGGTGTGGGACCGCCTGACCGATACGGTCGCGTCGCGCAACGACGCTCGGGTCGTGGCCATCACCAGTGGCGGAACCATCCCGGACCGTGGCCTGTTCGGGGTCTTCCTTCCCGGTGATGATTCGCGCAAGGGCGGCCGGCGCGTGGGCGAGCTGGACGAGGAGATGGTCTACGAGTCGCGCGTCGGCGAGACCTTCCTGCTGGGCGCCTCGACCTGGCGGATCGAGGAGATCCTTCCCGACCGGGTGATCGTCATGCCGGCGCCCGGCGAGCCGGGAAAGATGCCGTTCTGGCATGGCGACGCGGTCGGTCGCCCCGTCGAGCTGGGCCGGGCCATCGGTGCATTCCTGCGCGAGATGGAGCCGATGGCGGCCGATGCGGCCGTGAAGCGCCTGCGCGAAACGCACGCCCTGGACGAACTGGCGGCCCGCAACCTCGTCGCCTACCTGGCCGAGCAGCGCGACGTGACCGGCGTCCTGCCGACCGATCGCACCGTCGTGGTGGAGCGCTTCCGCGACGAGCTTGGCGACTGGCGCGTGGTGCTGCTCACGCCATTCGGGGGCCGGGTTCACGCGCCGTGGTCGATGGCGATCGAGTCGCGGCTGCGGGAGCACCACGGGGTGGATGTGCAGGCCCTGTGGTCGGACGACGGCATCGCGGTGCGGCTTCCCGAAGGCGTCGAGAGCGATGGGTCCACCATCGAGTCGGCCCTCCTGCTCGACCCCGGAGAGCTCGAGGAGCTGCTGATGTCGGAGCTGGGTGGGTCGGCGTTGTTCGCGGCTCGCTTCCGCGAGAACGCTGCCCGCGCGCTGCTCCTTCCGCGTCGTCGTCCCGGCCAGCGCACCCCGCTGTGGATGCAGCGTCAGAAGTCGGCCGATCTGCTCGCCGTCGCCAGCCGCTACGGATCGTTCCCCATCATCCTGGAGACCTACCGCGAGATCCTGCGCGACGTGTTCGACATGCCGGCGTTGGTGGACGTGCTGGGAGCGATTCGAGCGCGTCGCATGCGCGTGGTGAGCGTGGAGACGCGCTCCGCGTCACCGTTCGCTGCCTCGCTGCTGTTCGATTACATCGGCTCCTTCATGTACGAGGGTGACGCGCCCCTGGCCGAGCGTCGCGCGCAGGCGCTTGCCCTCGACCGAGAGCTGCTTGCCGAGCTGCTCGGCACCGAAGAGCTGCGCGAGCTTCTCGATCCGGAGGCCGTGGCCGACCTGGAGCTGGAGCTCCAGGCGCTTTCCGGCGCACGCCAGGCTCGCACTCTTGACGCGGTGAGCGACCTCCTGCGACGGCTGGGCGACCTCCGGACCGATGAGGTGGCCGCCCGCTGCGCGGCCGAGACCGACGCGAGCGCCGCGCTGGTCGAGCTGGAACGGTCGCGTCGCGCGATCCGCATCCGCGTCGCGGCCGAGGAACGATGGATCGCGGTCGAGGATGCCGCCCGCTACCGCGATGCCATCGGAGCCAGCCCGCCTCCCGGCGTCGCTGAAACCTTCCTGGAGCCCGTCGACGCGCCGCTCGACCTGCTGCTGACGCGCTGGGCACGGACCCATGGCCCGTTCGTGGCCGGTGCGCCCGCCGCGCGCTTGGGCATCGCCCGCGCGACCGTCGAGGAACGGCTGGGCGCCCTCGCCGCCGAGGGGAAACTGCTGGAGGGCGCCTTCCGACCCGGCGGCGCCTCCCACGAGTTCACCGATCCCGATGTCCTGCGCCAATTGCGACGCCGATCGCTGGCCCGCCTGCGGCGAGAGGTGGAGCCGGTCGAGCCCGAGGTTCTCGCCCGCTTCCTGCCGGGCTGGCACGGGGTGGGCTCCTCGGCCGGGGGGCAGGGCCGCCTGATCGAGGTCGTCGCGCAGCTCGAGGGGGTGCCCATCCCGGCCTCCGTCCTGGAGCGCGACGTCCTGGCGGCACGCGTCGCGGGTTACACGCCGCGGCTGCTCGATGAGATGGGCACGGCCGGGGAGGTGGTGTGGCTGGGTCGCGGCCCGCTTGGTCGTGATGACGGACGCGTTGCGCTCTACCGCCGAGACCGGGTTGACCTCCTGGCCAGCGCCGGCGGGTCGGAGGACCGTCCCTCGGAGCCGATCCACGACGCCATTCTCCAGCACCTTCAGCGGCGCGGCGCCTCCTTCTTTCCGCAGTTGCGAAACGCCGTGGAGGCTCGGACCGCTGACGAGCTGCTCGACGCGCTGTGGGAACTTGTCTGGGCGGGCGAGGTCACGAACGACACGTTCGCCGCGCTCCGGTCCCTGTCGCTGCCTCGGAGCCGGTCCAAGGCGACGCCGCGGCCCGGACGGCTCGTGGCCCTGGGTCCGCCACGGGCGGCCGGTCGCTGGTCGTCGGTGGCGGACCTGGTGGGGGAGGAGCGCACCCCGACAGAGCGTGCTCACGCACTGGTGACCACGCTGCTGGAGCGTCACGGCGTCGTGACTCGCGAGGCGGTGACCAGCGAGGGTATCGCCGGCGGATACGCATCGGTCTATCCGGTGCTGCGTGCCATGGAAGAGTCTGGGCGAGCGCGCCGTGGCTACTTCGTGGCCGGCCTGGGCGCCGCGCAGTTCGCGCTGCCGGGCGCGGTGGATCGGTTGCGTGCCGTCCGGGATGACGAGGAGGCGGTCCGCATCCTGGCCGCCACGGATCCGGCTCAACCGTACGGCGCGGCGCTGGCCTGGCCACGCTCGGCCGATGATGAGCGACTGCCGCTCCAGCGCGCGGCCGGCGCCTACGTCGTGCTGGTGGACGGGGCCGCGGTGCTCTATATCGAGCGTGGCGGTCGTGGACTCCTGCGCCTGCCTGCCGCGTCCGACGCCGCCCTGGCCGCGCGTGCCGTGGCTGCGCTGCCAACCCTGGTTGCTCAGGGCGGACCGATGCGCGAGCTGCGCCTGGAGCGCATCGACCGCGCCCCGGTGGCTGAGTCACCCCTGGCGGAGTCTCTGCGCCAGGCTGGCTTCCGCGCCAGCTACCGCGGCTACGTCCTACGCCGCGCCTGAGACTACGGGCCGGCGGTGACCACCACCGCCGAGACGACGAACTGGAGGCGGCACCCGAAGACGAGGGCGCCGGCGTCGGTGTTCATCGGCTCCGCCACCTCACCGCAGCGCTGGGCCGCGGGATCGTCGAAGTGCCCCGTCACCTCGACCCACTGGCCGCGCGCGGGCATTCCCAAGCCACTGCTCGGGTCGATGCTCACGGGCCACCGTCCCCCGGCGCCCGACGGCTCGGACGGGTCGGCGGTGAGAACGTTGGTGTTGATACCCTGGCACACGAGCCAGCCGACATCGGTCTGTGCGGCCGCGCACGCTTCGCCGGGGCCAGGGTCTTCCGGCAGTGGTGGCCACCAGGCAACGAACGTGATGGGTTCGGCGTCAAAGCAGGTCAGCCGGGTGGTGTACTGGCGCTCGGATAGGCTGATCACGGTGTGCGGGCCAGGCGGGCATTCGGGAGCCGCAGATGCCTCCAGCCAGGGCGTGCCGTCCTCGGCATTCGCGGCGACCCATCCCAGGAAGGCGGGACACGTGAGCAGCTCGCCCGGCTCCGGGGTCACGCAGCCGGAGGCGTACGGAAGCCCCATCCCACTCAGCTGGTACCAGCGAAAGCCGTCGGCGTCGATCGGGCCGCCGATCACGAAGCCGAGGGTGCCGGCAGGCAGCCGCCATTGCGCGTCAGCGCCAAGGGCCGGACCCGCTCGCAGAGTGAGCGCCTCGACCATGGTGACGACGACCGCATCGGCGGGGAACGCGCTCGGAACCGATGACGCTGACGGTGGAGCGGCCGATGGCGATCCGGCTGTGGTAACCGAAGCCGAAGCCGAGGTCGACGGAGATGGGCTTGCGGTCCCGGTCGCGGCTCCATCGTTGTCGCCGCCCAAGAGAACGACGGCGAGCACGGTGACCAGGATGGCCAGGAGCACGACGCCGATGATCATCGGCCAGGGAGTGGAATGACGGCGGGTCACGCGGACGGGCGGCTGGGGCCGAAGCGGCGGATACCGCTGGTCGCTCACGCCGTCCTCCCCCACGTGGAATTCTGCCGGGCATAGCAGTGTCCCGAAGGAACCCTAGAACCCGTTGATGCAATCTCTGGATCCACGGACTCCTCCGGGACAAGAACTACGTTACGGACTCCGATGCGGCCCGCCAAGGGGGTTTCTCCACAGAATCGGACATTCACGGGCCAGTTATCCACGAGATATCCACATCGTCGTGCAACTGTACGCCGTACGAGGTCACCCGTTGACGAGAAACGGCAGCAGGTAATGCCGTGAGTTGCCGCTGATGCCCAGCGCCAGCGCGGTGAGGGCAAAGAGGACGAAGCCCCCGATGAGGATCCGATCCACCGCGTCGTATCGGAGCTGGCGGTGCCACGTGCGCGGCCCCACCCCGAACCCGCGCAGGTCCATGGCGTCGATCGTGTCCTCCGCGCCCGCGATGGAGCCGACCGTGACGGGCACGAAGACCGGAGCCATGCGGCGCAGCCGAGTGATCGGTCCTCCCCTGCGGGCCGTCGGGTCGTATCCGCGCACTCGCTGCGCGTCGACGGTCTCAGCGAACTCATTGGCCAGGGTCGGGATGAAGCGGATGGTCAGGTCGATCATGACCGCGATCCGATCACCCAGGCCCAGGCGTCGCAGCGCCACGCCCAGGTCCCCCGGAGCGATCGCGAAGGCCACGGGAAAGCTCACCGCCGCGATGCACGCGAAGCGCAGCATCTGGCTGAGCATGAGGCTGATGCCCTCGGCGCTGATCTCCGCGCCGAACGGGGGAATGGTGACGAGCACGTGGGTGTCCGCATCCGCGAAGCTGCCGCTCCGTCCTCCGCTGATGAGCATGTTGAACAACGAGAACAGGAAGATCACGAACAGCAGGTAGCCCCACTGGAGCCGGACGGCCTTCCATGGGATGCCGGCGGCCAGGTAGTAACCAAGCGCCAGGACGAACACGATCGCTAGGTGGCGCGCGTCGCGGAGCTGGACGACGCCGATGACGAACGCTGCACCGGCGACGAGCGGGACGCGCGGATCCCGGCGGGCGAGCCAAGATCCGCGCCCGAGGTACGGGAACGCGGCGCGCATCGGTCACGCGCCCGCGATCTTCGTCAGCGGCCGAGCTGTTCCCGGAGCGGCTCCCACGCGAACACCAGGATCGGCGTGACGATGGCGGCCGCGATGGAGTTGGAAAGGATGACCGGGAGGTACTCGGTGGTCAGGATCGCGTTGAAGCTCATCTCGGGCGTCACCACGAGCCCGAGGAAGATGACGATGAATCCGACGACCGTGGCGATCACGCCGGCCACGGCCGCCCACAGGGCGCGCGAGCCGGTGGAGGTGGCG
>JACDBS010000134.1 GCA_013694795.1 Chloroflexota bacterium
CGGCCAGGGTGGTGAGCGCCAGCGTGGTGGCGCCACTTCCTGCCGGAGCGTCGATCAGCGCCAGCGCGCCGCGCGGCCAGCCACCGGTGCCGAGCGCGGCATCGAGCGCCGGATGGCCGGTCGGGACCGATGGGCGCGAATGGTCCAACGGCTCCGGATCGCTCCCCCGGCGCAGCCCCAGCCCCCGTGCGCGGAGCGTCTCGAGGGCGCTCGCCAGGGATGGCGAAATGGCGGCATCGGTCCTCATTGGACCGCCAATGATAGAACAGATGTTCTCTTTCGGGAAGCCCCATCGGCTTTGCTATACTCGCCGCCGCCACGGAAGACCCGTTTGGGGATGTAGCTCAGCTGGGAGAGCACCGCGTTCGCATCGCGGGGGTCAGGGGTTCGAGTCCCCTCATCTCCACCACTTCTGCGCACTTGAACTTATCCGTAACTGGATCGGCTGCGAATGCGTACAGGCCCAGACCCCTACCTGGCCCGGCCTTCGCGCAGCATCTCGACCGACTTGCCAATGCGGCGCCGCCGCGTCTCATCGGTCTTGGCGCCATTGATCGACAGCACGTGCCAGGACCGGTTGCTGTACGACAGGCCATCGAAGGTCGTCCGAGCGTTCGGCTCCGCGTCGAGGGCAGCGGCAAAGTCCGCCGGCACGACCACCTCGCGCGGCTCGGTGTCGAGCTCGATGTCAACGTCCACCTCGTCGCCGCCGGCCACTCCGGAACCGGCCCGGTTCTCGGCGCTGACGCCCACGAAGGACACGCCGCCGAAGACGGCCACCGTGCTGCGATAGGTGAGCCGTTGATGGTCACCTTCACCGCGGGCCGCTTCCCCGACCCCAGGGCTGCGACGACCTCGTCTGGAATGCGGATGCCGGTGGCGGTCTTCCCGCTCTGCTCGACGGTGGCGTGAAATCTCATGCGGCAATTGTGCCCGAACTCGCATCGGGTATTGCTCCCACAAGGCATGATGAGGGGGCTGCAAACAGCAGGAGCTGAGGTCCGGGGAGCCCGCGGCCCGCTCGCATGACAAGGAGAGAGGGAGATTCATGTCCAGATCCGTCCTGTCCATCATTGGCCTCGTGGTTCTCGCGCTCGTCGTGACGGCCTGCGGAGACACCGCGCCCACGTCGCCCGGCGCATCCGCGGACCCACTCGCATCCCAGCCCGCCGGCGAGAGCCCCGCTGAGTCAGTGGGCGAAGAACCGGAGGAATCCGCTGCTGCCTCGGCGCCAGCGGCACCGACCGACGCGCGCCTGGCTGCCATTCAGGATCGCGGCGAGCTCATCTGCGGTGTGAACGGCAGCCTGCCGGGCTTCAGCGTCCTGGCCGAGGACGGCACGATGACCGGGTTCGACGCGGACTTCTGCCGTGCCGTCGCCGCCGCCGTCCTGGGGGACAGCGAGGCCGTCGAGTTCCGCGCCCTGAACGCCGACCAGCGCGGTCCGGCGCTCCAGACCGGTGAGGTCGACGTCCTCATCCGCAACACCACCTGGACCGTGAGCCGTGACACCGGGTGGGGCCTCTTCGCGCCGACGATCTTCTACGACGGCCAGGCCATCATGGTCAACCAGGCGGAGGTCGACGCGACAAGCCTCGAGGAGCTCGACGGCGCCACCGTCTGCGTCCAGACCGGAACGACGACCGAGCTCAACCTGTCCGACGCCTTCCGGTCAGCCGGCCTCGAGTTCACGCCGGAGACCTTCGACAACATCGACGCCACCTATGAGGCGTACCAGGCGGAATCCTGCGACGCGGTCACCAGCGACCGATCGCAGCTCACCGCCCTGCGCACCTCGTTCGAGAATCCCGACGATCACGTCATCCTCGAAGACGTGCTCTCCAAGGAGCCACTCGGACCGGTCGTGCCGCTCGGCGACGATGAGTGGTTCAATGTCGTGAAGTGGGTGGTGTACGCCACCATCGAGGCCGAGGAGCAGGGCATCACCTCCGACACCGTCGAGGAGACCGCCTCGACCAGCGAGAACCCCGTCGTGCAGCGCTTCCTTGGGGTGCTCCCGGAGGGTGCCGATCCATTCGAGTCCGGCTTGGGCCTCGAGGACGACTGGGTGGTCACGATGATCAGCCAGGTCGGGAACTATGCCGAGATCTATGACCGGAATCTCGGACCTGAGACGCCGATCGCGATCGAGCGAGGTTTCAACAGCCTCTGGACCGACGGCGGCCTGCTCTACGCACCGCCGTACCGATAAGCGAGCCTGACGATCCGGGGCGGAGCTGATCCGTCCCGGATCGATCGATCGTTCGCTCCCGAGATGACGGCGGTCACGCGCGCAGCTCGTGCCAGGGCGGTCCCGCTGTGGCGGGATGTCCGTGTCCTGCGCCTTGGCGCGCAGCTCGCGGTCGTGCTGGTCATCGGCCTGATCGTCGCCTTCCTGATCGGCAACTTCCTGAGGGCCACCGAGGCGCGCGGGCTGGGCTTCGGCTTCGGCTTCCTCGGCCGCCAGGCCGGGTTCGAGATCAGCGAGAGCCCGATCCCGTTTTCGGCCACGGATACGTACGGAACGGCCTTCCTGGTCGGCCTGCTCAACACGCTGTTCGTGAGCGTGCTCGGCATCATCCTGGCCACCATCCTGGGCATCGGCGTCGGCGTCGCGCGCCTCTCGAGCAACTGGCTCGTCGGCCGCATCGTCGGCGGCTACGTGGAGCTGATGCGCAACACGCCGCTCCTCGTCCAGCTCGTCATCCTCTACTTCGTCGTCTTCCTCCAGCTACCCGCGGTGCGCGACTCGTTCGCGATCGGCGACGCGGCCTTCCTGAACCGGCGCGGCCTGTACCTGCCAGGCCCCAGCACGAGCGACGGATTCGGCCTGTGGAGCGGCTTCTGCATCGCCGGCGTGGCGGCCGTGGTGATCGCGCGAGTGGCCGCCCGGAGGCTCGAGGATGCGGGGCGTGGGTCGTATCGACTGCGGACCATCGGCGTGGTCGCGGCGCTGGCGCTGCCGGTGGTCGGATGGTTCGCTGTCGGCGGTGCGCCCGTCACGTTCGAGCTGCCCGTCCTGGGGACGTTCAACTTCACCGGCGGGATGGCACTCTCGACCGAGTTCACCGCCCTCCTCACCGGGCTGGTCATCTACACCGCCGCCTTCATCGGGGAGGTGGTCCGCGGGGGCATCCAGGCGGTGCGTCGCGGCCAGCTCGAGGCCGCACGCGCGCTCGGCCTGTCGGAGGGCCAGGTGCTCCAGCTCGTCATCTTCCCGCAGGCGCTGCGCGTCATCGTGCCGCCGCTCACCAGCCAATACCTCAACCTCGCCAAGAATTCGAGCCTGGCGGTCGCGGTCGGGTATCCCGACCTCTTCAAGATCGGCCAGACGATGTCGAACCAGACCGGTCAGCCGGTGCCGGTG
>JACDBS010000142.1 GCA_013694795.1 Chloroflexota bacterium
GTCCCCGGCGGCGGCCGCGACGAGCTCGGCGCCGATGGCGGAGCCGCCCATGGCCAGCACGACGACGGCGTCGACGTCGCGCAGCCGCTCATCGAGCGCAACGGCGGCCGCCACGCGACGGGCCTGCGACAGTTGGCGGGGCAGCTCGGCCACTCGCCCGAACATGTCCTCGGGGTCGATCCGCCGCAGCGTGGCTGGATCGTCGAGCGTGACCGCCTCCTCGAACAGCGGCGGCCGCTCGCCCTCGTCCGCGGGATCGGGCCGGCCGGGCTCCTCGTCGCGGTTCTTGTAGCCGAAGAAGTCGCGCGCGTCCATCAGGTGACGGCGGCGCTCGTCCGCCCGGCCCCGGCGATGCGGCGACCCTCGGCCAGCAGGACTTCGACATCGTCCGGCGAGCGCGCCTCGACGTAGACGCGGAGGAGCGCCTCGGTCCCGCTGAAGCGGATGAGGAGCCAGGAGCCGTCGGCGCGGTAGAACTTGAATCCGTCGTTCGTCTCGAGCGCCTTGCGCTCGACCACCTCCTGGCCGGCCAGCGAGGTCGGCGCCTCCTCGGCCAGTCGCGCCAGCGTATCGGCCTTGACGGCTTCATAGCCCTCGCGCGCGAAACGAATGTCGATGCGGTTGTAATGGGAGGGGCCGGCCAGAGCCTGGAGCTCGGAGAGAACCTCCGACGCTCGCTTGCCCTTCGTCAGCCACAGGTCCAGCAGGAAGAGGCCGGAAGCGAGCCCGTCGCGCTCCGGGATGTGCATCCCGAAGCCGAAGCCGCCCGACTCCTCGCCACCGATCACCGCGTTCGTCTCCGTCATCTTGGGGCCGACGAACTTGAAGCCGACGCCGGTCTCATACGCCTGCGTGCCGTAGATCTCGGCCAGGCGCTTCGCCATGCTGGTCGACGTCACGGTGTAGACCGCCGGTCCGATCTGGCCGCGTACCTCGAGCAGGTACCAGTACAGCAGGCCGTAGACCTGGAGCTGGTTGACGAAGACGCCCTCCTCGGTCGCCATGCCAACGCGGTCGGCGTCGCCGTCGAAGGCGATGCCGATGTCGGCACTCCAGCGCGGAATCTCGGCCAGCCACTCGTCGACGTTGGGGCGAATCGGCTCCGGGTTGATGCCGCCGAAGTACGGGTTGCGCTCCGTGTGCAGCTCGCGGACGGTCAGTCGGCCGTCGCCCAGGAGACGGGTCATCCACCCCGCGCCGGAGCCGAAAAGGTTCTCGACCAGGACGCGCCTGTCCGCCGCCCGGATGCGCTCGATGTCCACGATGCTGGCGAGCTGGTCGCGGAACCTCGGATACGCGTCGAACGTCTCCACCAGCCCGGCGCTCAGCGCCTCGTCGTAGTCACGGCGCGCGGGCAGCTCATCGGCGGGATGCGTGTCCATGGTGGCCTCGATGGCAGCCAGCATCTCCGGCGCCGCGGCGCCGCCCGTATCGGCCTTGACCTTGAAGCCGTTGTCGGTCCAGGGATTGTGGCTGGCGGTGATGACGATCCCGACGCCAGCGTTCAGCTCACGCGTGAAGAAGCTGCCGACCTGGGTGGGCACCGCGTCGGGTGGAGTGTACGAACGGATGTCATGCGCGGCGAGCACCTCGACGCAGGCCCGTGCGAAGTGCTCGCTTGCAAAGCGCCGGTCGTGACACACCACGACGCCCCGGTCGGCAGCGCCGGTCTGCTGGAGATACTCGGCCACCCCGCGCGCGCAGCGGCGGACGTTGTGGAAGGTGTAGTCCTCGGCGATTGCGGCGCGCCAGCCATCGGTTCCAAACTTGATCTTCGTCACGCGGCGATGGGCACTCGTCTACGGCGTTTGAACGCTGCTACCGCCATCCATGGTAGCGCTCAGGTAACGTCGCTCACACTGGCGTTACGCCTCGGCCGGTTTTGGCGCGATGCACAGCGTGACTCATGGTGAAGGCTCCGCCTGACGGGTCGCACGGCGCGTCCCGCGATCAGCTCGGGCGGCAGCGTCGTCGAGGCCAGCCTGGAGTCGAGTCAGCAGCGGACGCAGCGGCTGACGCGACGCCACGACGATCGGCTCAGCCTCCTCGACCCGGAGGCGGCAGAACGGCAGCGGCAGGATGTGGCGATCCCAGCGGCGACCGAGACGGAAGGCGGGGCGGACGGCAACCGCCCAGGGCTGGAGTGGCAGGCCCGACTCGCGGGCGACGATCAGGGCTCCGGGCTTCGCGCGCCGGTAGGGACCGACCGGGCCGTCCGGGCTCACCACCAGCGACGCCCCCTCGCGTCCCAGGCGTGCCATCTCGCGCGCCAGGCTGGCCGCCTCCACGCGTTCGCCCTCGGCGGGCAATGGGACCGAGCCGGCGTTCAAGGCGGCGAGCATGTTGGTCATGACCTCGCCGCGGAAGGTCTGGGTGCTGAAGCTGACATGGTGCTGGTGGGCTCGGAGCCGATGCGCCGCGGTCGCGGCGACGAGGTTGTACTCATGCCAGAAGGCGAGCACCGCCGGCTCCTGGTTGACCGGCGGCCCGTGAACTCGGCAGGTCCGCGCGACCAGCCGGACGTAGCCGGCCATGAGGAGACCGATGAGCCGAGCCAGCGGACGCATCGGTCTTCTCAGAGGTAGCGGTCGCCGGCGGTCCTCGCGATCTCGTCGAGGACCGGCTTGATCTCCTCCGCCCGGTCGCGGTGGCAGACGAGGAGCGCGTCGGGCGTGTCGACGATGATCACGTCCTCCAGCCCGACCGTCACCACCAGGCGCTCCCCGCCGTGGACGAGGACGCGGTGCGAATCCCGGTCGAGGTGCCGCCCGCTGGCCACGAGGTCCGCGCCGCTGGCCGCGGAGAGCGCCTCGAGCAGCGCCGACCAGGAGCCGATGTCGGACCAGCCCGCCTCGAGCGGAACCACCGCCATGCGACCTTCGGCGGCTGCCGGCTCTGCGATGCCGACGTCGATGGTGATGGCCGGCACCGGCTCGAGGATGTCGCGCACCTCGGTCATCCAGCCGGGCGTCCGATGCAGCTCCTCGATGCGCGCGAGGGCCGACGACAGCTTCGGCTGGAAGCGCTCGACCGCCTGGCGGAAGGCGTAGGTCCGCCACACGAAGATCCCCGAGTTCCAGTAGTGGTCGCCCTCCTTCAGGAAGGCTGCCGCGCGCTGCGCGTCGGGCTTCTCCACGAACCGCTCGACAAGGGCCGTGCGCGACGCCGGATGCAGCGGGGCGGCGGCCTTGATGTAGCCATACCCGGTGGCGGGGTTGGTCGGAACGATTCCCAAGGTCACGAGGTACCCGCGCTCCGCCGCGCGTGCCGCCTCGCGCAGGCCTTCGGCCAGGGCAGCTTCATCGGCGACAAAGTGGTCCGCCGGCAGGACGATCGCGATCTCGTCGCGATCGCGCCGGGCCAGCACGGTGGCCAGGCCGGCCGCGACGGCGGTCGAGCGCGCCAGAGGCTCGCCCAGGATGTTCTCGGCCGGAAGCTGAGGCAACTGCGCCTGCGTCACGCGCACGTGCGCCTGGCTGGTGATGACATAGATGTCGTGCGGCTTCAGCAGCGGGCCGAGACGAGCCACGGTCTGCTGAAGCAGGCTGGTATCGCCGGTGAGCGCCAGCAATTGCTTGGGCGTGCCGCGTCGCGACAACGGCCAGAGTCGGGTGCCGGCACCGCCGGCCATGATGATCGCGAACATCTACTCGCGCTCGACCTCCGCCTCCAGGCGCTCGCCGAGCTCAAGCGTTCGGCGATACGCCGCCCACACGGCGTCGGAGAAGACCGTCCGGATGCGACCCTTCTCCAGCTCGTAGATGGCCGCGGCGCTCGTCCCGCCGGGCGAGGTGACCGCGTTGCGCAACTGCGCGGGATGAAGCTCGGATTTCCGCGCGTACTCGGCCGACCCGACCAGTGTCTCGACCACCAGGTCGTGGGCCAGCTCGCGGGGGAAGCCGAGGTGCACGCCGGCGTCGATGAGCGCCTCCATGACCGCGAAAAGATACGTCGGCCCGGTGCCCGAGAGGGCGGTGGCCATGGCCACGAAGGACTCATCCGCGACCTGGCGGTCATCGCCGAGCGCACGCAGCACCGCCCGCGCCTGGTCGCGCTGGCGCGCGGTGCACGCGTCCGACGCCGACCAGACGCTCATGCCACGCCGGATCTGGCTTGGCGTGTTCGGCATGGCACGTACCACCGCCGCGTGCTGGAGACCGTCGACCAGCGTACGAATGGTGGCGCCCGCCACGATCGAGACGACGATCTGCTCGGCGGCCAGGCGCCCGCGCAGCTCGCGCATGACGCGCACGAGCATCTGCGGCTTGACGGCCAGCACCACCACCTCGGCATCGGTCAACGCATCGCGATTGGCGGCCACCGGATGGATTCCGTGCCGCTCGGCCAGCGTGTCGCGTCGCTCCCGCCGCGGATGGGACGCGACCAGCCGCTCCGGCTGGACCGCGCGGTCGGCGACGAGCCCTGCAATCATCGCCTCGGCCATGACGCCGGCCCCCACGATGCCGACCCGCATCGTGCGTCGTGCCATCAGTTGCTCTCCTCCATTCGTTCGCCGACTGCCCGCTCAGTTCCGAGCAGGCCGCGGGCCGCCTCGATCTCTCCGGCTGGCGCCCCGGCGCGGGCCAGGAGTTCGGCCGCAGCTCCTCCCAGCCGCCGGGCTCCCGTGACCTCACCCAGCTCCATCAACGAACGTCCCAGGCCGAGCGTCGCCAGTCCCTGCTCGTGCTCGGCGCCGATGTCGCGCGCCTCGTCGATGGCCTCGGCATAGTAGCGCCGCGCGCTCTCCGGATCGCCCGCCGCCGAGCGCAGCTCGCCGATGCGGCGCGCCTGGCGGGTCGCCTGGAGGGCCAGGTGCGCCTGCTCGAAATGCCAGAGCGCGCGATGCGCCCATAGATCAGCCGGCCACCAGTCCTCGGTCGATGCGGCACGATCCATGGCCGCCACGGCGGCCGCCGCCGCCCGGCGATGGTCGAACGCGGCCTCGGCCGCGAGGTATGTCTCGGCCAGGTCGCCGTGACGGAGGGACAGCGGCAGCCCGCCCAAGCCAGCGATGGGCGTGGGCGGCGTGGCGCCGACGGTCGCGCGGATGCGGTCCAGGAG
>JACDBS010000150.1 GCA_013694795.1 Chloroflexota bacterium
GTCGCGTGAGGTCTGGGATCCATTGACGGAATGCCGTTCGCAACTAGCATGGGATGCGCCATGGTCGGGGCAACCGCAGTCAACGACAGCTTCGATCGCTCATTCGGCCTGTACCGCGACCTGCTCACGGTCGTGGACGGGGTCGCATTGAGTTCGAGGCTTCCGGGCCTGTCATCGAACACGATCGGTGCACAACTGTGGTGCGTGGTCGGTGCCCGCGAGAGTTACGCGCGGGCCATCGGGGCGGGCGAGTGGGCCGGCTTTTCCTGCTCCCTGGATGAGCCCGGCGATCATTCGAAGGTCGAGGCGGCACTCCGCCGGTCCGAGCCGGCAGTGTCCGACGCGCTCGAATCGCTGGACGGGTCGAGCCCGGCACAGGACCGGCTGGTGCTGGACCTGCTCGAGCACGAGGCGCAGCACCATGGCCAGCTCATCCGCTACCTGTACGGCCTGAAGCTCGCGATCCCCGACAGCTGGAAGGCCAGGTACGCGCTGGGCTGAGTCGGGCGCCCGTACCGCGGACGGTTGCGGCGTGAGGTGGATTCTGTTTCCTGCCCATGGATTCACGGGGCGACTGGTAGGGTCGGTTTCAGTGCCTCACAGCCACATGATGCGTGCCGTTCGAGCGTGGAACGAAAGCCTCCGCCCCTACATTGATGCCTTATCAGTCACCCTGCGACTCCCTGTCCCCGATCCGCCCATTCCGCCCGGTTGCCAGTCATCCGGTGAATGGCTGGCCAACAGCGCGGCATGCGCGGCGACCCGTGCCGCTCCTCAGGCGTTGCCGGGGGTCTGGTGCAGCACGAGGGTGACGGTGAAGGGGCTGGTGCCCAGGATCTGGTCGCCGGAGCGGACCTCGATCCGATGCCGGCCGATCTCCTCCAGCCGCATGCCCTTCAGGTCGGCCACGATGTTGGCGGTGGTGGCGTTGGGTGGGACCTCGATTCGCAGCCGTGGGGCCTGCTGCAGGCTGGGCTTGCCGGTTGGGCTGATGACCTGGAAGCTCAGCTCATGCGGGCCGGGCGATGCCTCGAGGATGGCGACGATGAAGCAGCGGCCGTGGGTGGCCGGAAGCCGCGCCACGTTGATCTGGCTGAAGACGCCGATCGCGCTGATCTTGCCGTCCTGAGCCGTGAGCGCGTAATCGCACAGCAGGAGGGTGTGGAGCTCGACATCGGCCATGTCGCAAGCCTACCCGATGGCCGTCAGCCCTCGCGCGAGATGGGGAATGAGCACGGCATCGGGGTCCGCCGGCAACGCCAGGGCAGCCACGCGGACGTCGGCCTCCTCCACCGGCGGCGGCATCGGCTTCGACATGATCGATCAGTTCGCCTGGTCGGCGAAGCGGCGGGTCACGGCCGCTGACTCGGGCATCGGTCAGTCTCCTTTGTCGTGATCCGTGTAGAGGTCCGGGTCGAGCAGCCAGGCGATCTCGCCACCGCCCGGCTCCGGCACGCCGTAAAACTCGACGCAGGCAAGGCTGCCCTTCCGCATGCGGACCGACGCGGCCCCCGTCAGCTCCACGATGGCTGCGCTCAGATCCGGCTCGTGGCCCACGAACATGACACGCCGCGCGTCGGGGTGCGCGGCCATGGCAGGGGCCAAGTCGCCCCAAGATGCGCCGGGCCTGAGCCGATCATCCACGGTTGGCGAGCCGCCAACCGCTTCGCAGAAGAGCTCGGCGGTCTGCATCGCCCGGGCCAGCGGTGAGCTGAGCACGACGTCCGGGCGCAGGTTGAGGCGACGCCAAAGGGGGGCGGCTGCGTGCAGCGCCGCGGTGCCGGAGTCGGTCAGCTCCCGCCCATCGTCGTTCGCCGCCCGCGGCGATCCGGCCTTGCCGTGACGCAGGAAATAGAGGATCACCCGACGATCGTGGGGTTGCCGCGGTCGCCCGGGATGGGGTCGTCGGCGGCTCCGCCCCGGGAGCCGGCGTGACCAACGGCCACGCCGCGCGCATGCCCCGTGCGCTGGACCAGGAGCCGCCCGGCGTTCGTCGCACCGACCTTCGGGAAGGTCACCGATAGGACGCCGTTGCCATAGGTGACGTTGGCCCGCAACGCGTCGACTGCGCAGGGCAGCTCGATCGTTCGCTCATAAGGCCCGTACGACCACTCGCGCAGCACGTAGCTGATCCGCTCCTGACCCTCGCCGCGTGCCGCGGCACGGAGGGTGAGGTGGCCGTCATCGGTGACGTCGATGCTGATGTCCTCGGGGGCCACGCCGGGCATGGGCGCCACCACCATCAGCTCGCGCTCGTTCTGAAAGAGATTCACGGGGACGGCGGTCGCATCGGTCATGCTGCTTGGTGCCTCCAGGGTCAGTCGGGGAATGCCTCGGGGCCACGCTCGGACAGCTCGCGCGCATGTTCTGCGCCGTCCGTGGGCGGGATCCAGGAGTAGGGGTAGCGGTCGTCCTCCAGCTCCGACGCCTGGCGGGTGAGATGGAGCGGGTGGAACGTGTCGATCATGACCGCCAGCTCCTCGGTCGCATCCTTGCCGATGCTGGCCTCCACCGACCCCGGATGTGGCCCATGCGGGATTCCGGCCGGATGGATCGTGAAGGAGCTGATGTCCACGCCGCGGCGGCTCATGAAGTTGCCGGCCACGTAGTAGATGACCTCATCGGAGTTGATGTTCGAGTGGTTGTACGGCGCCGGGATGGCCAGTGGGTGGTAGTCGAACTTGCGTGGCACGAAGCTGCAGATGACGTAGTTGCGCGGCTGGAAGGTCAGGTGCACCGGCGGCGGCTGGTGGACGCGGCCGGTGATGGGCTCGAAGTCGCCGATGTTGAACGCGAACGGCCACAGGTGCCCGTCCCAGCCCACGATGTCGAACGGGTGATGCTTGTAGTGGTAGGCCGTCACCCGCCCGCGGGTCTTGACCTCGATCACGAAGTCGCCCTGCTCGAGGTTGGGGGCCATCTCGGCCGGGACGCGGATGTCGCGCTCGCAATAGGGCGAGTGCTCGAGCAGCTGCCCGAAGTCGTTGCGGTATCGCTTGGGTGGCACGATGCTCGACGGGCTCTCGACCCACAGCATGCGCTGATCTTCGGAGCCCGGCCGAAGACGGAAGGTCGTGCCGATCGGGATGACCAGGTAATCGCCCGGGCCGTAGTCGATCGGTCCAAAGTTCGTCTCGAGCGTACCCGAGCCGGTGTGAACGAAGTACATCTCATCGGCTTCGCCGTTTCGGTAGTAGCGCTCCATCGGCTCCGCAGGCAGCACCACGCCGAAGGTGACGTCCGAGTTGTAGAAGAGCGGCACGCGCCCGGTGACCCCGTCACCGCGCGGCTCCAGGTCCTTCGTATTGACCAGCCGATGCCGATGTGGCCCGCTTGCTTCATCGGTCGATTGCTCGATCCGGACGTCGCGCACCTTCTCCATCTGATGCGTCTGCGTCGGTGGGGTGTGGTGATAGAGAAGGCTGGCGCGTCCGCTGAAGCCCTCGACGCCGAAGAGCTCCTCGGCGTATAGGCCACCGTCGTCCCGGCGGAACTGCGTATGGCGCTTGTGCGGCACCTCGCCGCGTTGGACGTAGAACATGACGCCATTCTATCGGCGCTATCTCGGCCACTCATGCGCCCTGCGACTGGTAAACGTCCATCGGCGCTGTTATGAGGCCATCCATTCGGCCGATGACTGCTAGGACGTGAACTCTGCCCATCTGACGACGCTTTCGGTCAGGCGCCAAGCACGCGAGCCTCGCGCGGCCTGCCTCCGGGGTGCGGATACCGGCCCGAACAGTCATTTGGCGAATCGATGACCGAGACGGACGGGAGCTGTCGCGACGGTCAGCCAGCGCGAGGTCAGTCGCGGCGGGTGAGTTCCGAGTGGCCGCCGCGCGGGTAGACGATCATCAGGCGCGCCGGATCGTCTCCGATCGCCTCCGCGTCGTGGGGAAGCGTTCCGTCCAGCAGGACGTAGTCGCCGGCGCCGGCGTCGACCACCGACTCTCCCTGCGTGAACCGCACCCGGCCGGAGAGCACGATGTGATGTTCGTCGCCGGGGTGCTCGTGGAAGCCGGTGCGATGGCCGGCCGGCATGGTGCCCTCGAAGATGGCGATGTCTCGCGCGATCCCGCCGTCCACCTGTGTCATCGCGCCCGACCCGCGTGGCATCCGGCGCCGGGGACGCTCCGCGGCGCGCACGACGCGCGGCGCCACGCTGGTGTCGAGAAGGAACCACGCGATGGGTACATCAAGTGCACCCGCCAGGGAGGCGAGCGTTTCGAGCGAGGGCGATGCCTTGTCGTTCTCGACCTGGCTGAGCAAATTCCAAGCGCATGATGTGGCTATGAACAAACCCCGCTTGGCATCGGCCAAGTCATTGGAATCGAAAGGAACGGAATCGACCATGAAGGTCGCCATCATCGGAGCCGGCAATGTCGGCAAGGCCCTCGCCACCTCTATCACCCGCGCAGGACACGAGGTCACCATCAGCGCCAGCAGCCCGGAAAGCGCACGGGCCGCGGCTGACGAGAGCGGCGCCGCGTCGGCCGACAGCAATCTCGCGGCCGTCGACGGGGCCAGCGTCGTCATCCTCGCCGTCCCGTTCGCCGAGGCCGGCGTGCTGGTCGTCAACGAGATCAGGGACGCGGTATCCGGTCGCACGATCATCGACGTCACCAACCCGATCAAGCCTGACTTTTCCGGCCTGGCCACGAGCACCTCGGCCGCCGAGGAGTTCCAGGTCCTCCTCCCCGCCGCGCACGTCATCAAGGCCTTCAACACGGTCTTCGCCTCAAACCAGGCCAACCCGAGCTCCGATGTCGACGGCTACGTGGCCGGCGACGACGCCGATGCAAAGGAGGTGGTGCTTCGCCTGGTCGAGTCCATCGGGATGAAGCCGCTGGACGTTGGCCCGCTGAGCGCGGCCCGCCATCTCGAGGGGATGGCGTACATCAATATCGGGCTCAACGCCGCCAATGGCTGGAGCTGGACCTCCGCCTGGCACCTGGAGCGCTAGACCGATGGCGATCACGCGACTCAACCACGCGGTCCTGTTCGTCCGCGACGCCGACGCGGCGGCCGAGTTCTACCGCACCGCCTTCGGCTTCACCGAGCTGAGCCGGCCGCAGGGCATGCGCGCCGCGTTCATGCGCTCGCCGTCCGGCGGCAACCACCATGACCTGGGCCTGTTCGAGGTCGGCGCCGATGCCCCTCGTCCGCCGCGCGGCTCGGTGGGCCTCTACCATCTTGCCTGGGAGGTCGATACGATCGAGGCCCTGGTCGAGATGGACCGCTCGCTGCGCGAGCTGGGCGCGCTGACCGGGGCATCGGACCACGGCGTGAGCAAGTCCCTCTACGGCCGGGACCCCGATGGCAACGAGTTCGAGGTCATGTGGTCGGTCCCGCGCGAGGCATGGGGCCAGTACGAGGACGAGGCGACCGTCATGCCGTTGAATCTGGAGGCCGAGCTGGCACGGTGGGGCTCGGCGCCTCCGAACCGATAGATCGGCCCGCTCCTGGCCGCCAAGGGCTGGCTAGGAGCGGAGCGAGTCCAACTGGTCGGCGTGCTCCTCGAGGTGCGAGACGATGAAGCGCTCGATGATCTGCTCCACCGTCATCTCGCCGCGCTTCGGATGCGCGCCGCGCCGCGTCCACGCCTCGGGCGGCAGGGAGCGTGCCGCGTTGCTCACCTCGGCCAGGGAGGAGCGGACGCGTTCGAGAAGCGCGGCCGGATCGGTGTGACGGTCGCGCTCGACTGCCTCGATGCGTCCCGCGTCGGTCTTGACGCGGCCAAAGGGGACCGGCTCGTGCGTCGGCAATGCCACGACCCGTTGCGCCTGCTCCAGCCAGTAGGCCGGGAATTCGGCAAGATGCGCCCACACCTGCCCAGCCTCCCACCGCTCCTCGGCGCCGGGATCGGGGTCGGCCAGTCCGGACGGCAGCGGGGCGTCGGCATGCTCGGCCAGGCGACGCTCCGCATCGGCCAGGCGTGCGAGAAGGGGCTCGATGGCGACGCTCATGAGATTGGACGCTGCACGACCGGTGCCGTCAGCTCGCCCAGCCGCTCGATCGCCAGCGTCACCGTGTCACCGGGCTCAAGGTAGCGCTTGAAAGACTCGTCGCGGATCTCGAGCAGGCAGCCGGTGCCGACGGTGCCAGAGCCGAGCAGGTCGCCCGGGCGCAGCCGGACATCGGCGGATGCGCGCTCCACCATCTCGCCGAAGGAAAAGTGCGCGGAGGACCAGTTGCCACGCGACAGCTCCTGCCCGTTGACGGTCGCGGTCATCGCAAGGTCATATCCCTTGTCGGTGCGGGCGTCGGCAAGCTCGTCCGGCGTGACCAGCCAGGGGCCGATGGAGGAGGCGAAGTCCTTGCCCTTGGCCGGCCCCAGCCGTACGGTCGTCTCCTCGCGCTGGAGATCGCGCGCACTCCAGTCGTTGAGGATCATGTAGCCGCCGATCGCCTGCTCGCCGCGCGTCGCGTCCACGTCGCGAACGGGCGTGTCGATGAGCGCGGCGACCTCGAGCTCGTAGTCCAGCTCCTGCGAGCCCCGTGGGGCGTAGACGGCATCTCCGGGGCCACGGACTTCGGAAACGTTGCTGAA
>JACDBS010000159.1 GCA_013694795.1 Chloroflexota bacterium
GCGTCACAGCGGTGACTGGTGCTGGCAGCTCGCCAATCGATGCGGACGTCAGCCACAACAGCCGCTTCCTGTTCGTACTCAACGCCGGGACCCACTCGATCGCCGGCTTCCGCATCAACGGCGGCGACGGCAGCCTCACGGCGGTGAGCGAGGCCTTCGGCCTGCCGGCCAGCTCGGTGGGCCTGGCCTCCAGTTAAGCCCACCGCTCCGATCCCGCGGGCCCGGCCGTCAAGGTCGGGCCCTGCCACGTCTTCACGCAACTGTCAGGGGCGCGGCGGCCGTTCATCGGTCCTTCACACGCGGCTCATACTCTTGCGCGATGGCGACCGTACTGCTCGTCGATGACGATCCCAAGATCCGTGACCTGCTCCGCCTGTACGTGGAGCGAGATGGGCATCGCGCCCTCTTCGCGGCGGATGGCGAGGCCGCCGTGGACATGGCGCTCCGCGCCCATCCCGATATCATCCTGCTCGACGTGATGCTCCCGGGCATCGATGGCTTTGAGGTTTGCCGCCGGATCCGCGACGCGTCGGACGTGCCGATCGTCCTCCTCACAGCCCGCAGCGGCGAGGGAGACACCGTGATTGGGCTCGACATCGGAGCCGACGATTACGTGATCAAGCCCTTTTCGCCCCGCGAGCTGATGGCGCGGGTCCGCGCCCATCTCCGCCGACGCCGGAACGAGGCCGATCAGGAGGAGCCGCTCCTCGTGTCCGGTCCGCTGCAGATCGATTCGAACGCGGTCGAGGCGCGGCTCGCTGGCGAGCAGCTCAATCTGACGCCATTCGAGTTCCGAATCCTGCATGGCCTGATGCGACGCCCCGGCCGCGTGCTCAGTCGCGACCAGCTGATCGACACGATCCATGGCGATGCCGACCCCGGGATCATCGACCGAACGATCGACGTCCATCTGGGCCGCCTTCGGCGCAAGCTCGGCGACGACGCCACGCGGCCGCGCTTCATCGCGACCGTGCGCACCGTGGGCTACAAGTTCGTGGGGCCTGTCGAGCGGCGTGAGCAGCAGGCGGCGTCGGCGTAGACGAGGAGGCGGACTGATGGCGAGCCTGCGGCTTCGGCTGATCGGCCTGTGGGTGCTGCTCGCGCTCGTCATGGCCGTGATCATGTTCGTCGCGGTCGAGCGCTTCAGCTCCGAGCAGGTGATGAAACTCGCCATGGCGGCCGGCTCATCCGCGGACGAGGCGCAGGCCATGTTCGACCAGTACGTCGGCCAGGTGCTCATCCTCGGTGCTGCGGTCGGACTCGTGCTCGGAGCGCTCGCCGCCTGGTGGCTGCTGCGACGCGTGCTGCGCCCGCTCGAGCGCCTGACGGATGCCTCCCGAGCCATCGCCGCCGGCGACCTGGCCGCCCGCGTGCCCGACGCGCCCGATCCCGAGCTTCAGCGCCTGGCCGATGCGTTCAACCAGATGGCCGCCAGCCTGGAGCGCGTCGAACAGCTCCGGCGAGCCGTGGTCGAGGATGTCGCGCACGAGCTTCGAACACCGCTGACCAGCCTACAGGGCTACACCGAGGCGATGGCCGACGGGGTGGTCGATCCCACCCCGGACATGCTGCGCACCGTGAACGAAGAGATCGTTCGCCTCACCCGATTGGTGAATGGACTCGATGAGCTGGCGCGCGGCCGGGGCGACGAGCACGCGCAGGCGCGGGCCGAGGTGGACCTCGCGGCGTTCGTCCAGCGCGCCGTGCAGATCCACTCGCCCGAGCTCGCCAGCCGGCGGATCACCGTCCACGTCGAGGACGCGTCGTCGTTGCCGACCTTGCTCGCGGACCCCGACGCCATCGGCCAGGTCGTTGCGAACCTGATGCGAAACGCCGCAAAGTACACCGACGACGGCGGAGAGATCATCGTGCGCATGGCTGAGTCGGCGGGATGGGTCCGCTGCGCGGTCCAGAACACCGGGGTGGACATCCCGGCCGCCGACCTCCCGTTCATCTGGGAGCGTCTCTACCGGGTCGACCCGTCACGCACAAGGGCCAGCGGTGGGGCCGGGATCGGGCTCGCCATCGTCAGGCAGGTGATCGAGGCTCACGGCGGGAAGGTTGGCGCGTCGTCGGGTGGCGGGCGCACCGAGATCTGGTTCCAACTGCCGGCGGCCGCCCGTTGATGGCACATGACCGATGAACCGATTCGTACCGGCGGGCATCGCCCTGGTGATCGCGATCGCCGCGTGCAGCGTCACCGATGCGCCGAGAGGCACGCCCGAACCGAGCCTCACCGGTGAACCAAGCGCCGCCAATGCACCAAGCGCCAGCAATGTGCCGAGCGCGACCGTCTCGCCGGTGATCGTCGATCCACTGCTCGCCTACGAGTTAGTCGATGTCCGCTCCGGAGAGGTGTTCACCCTCGGTGGGCTCGCCGCGGAGGGACCCGTCCTCTTGGAGAGCATGGCGATCTGGTGCACCACCTGTCTGCACCAGCAGCGGCAGGTGGTCGAGGCCCACGAGCTCGCCGAGTTCCATTCGGTCGGCATCGACGTGGACCCGAACGAGCGACCTGACGACCTCGCCGATTACGCCGAGCGCGAAGGATTCGATTGGCGCTTCGCGATGGCCGACGCCGGGCTGATCGACCTCCTGGCCGACCGCTTTGGGTTCGCGGTCTCCAACCCGCCGTCGACACCGACCTTCGTCGTCTCGACGGATGGCATCCGGGCCCTCGAGTTCGGGCGAGTGCGCAGCGCACAGGAACTCGTCGTCGAGCTGGGTGGCTGACCAGGCCCTGCATGGAGGTCTACCTCGGGGCGCTATTGGCCGGGATCGGCGCAACGGTGACGCCATGCGTCCTGCCGCTGTATCCGGCCTTCCTTGCCTATCTCACCGGGGGCACCGGCGGCTTGGCGGTCGCGGGGACTACGGTCAAGGCGGTGCCCGGCCAGATCAGCCCCACGCTGGCAGCGCTTCTCGTCTGGGTGGGCGTGGTGACCGGCATGCTGGCAATCGGCGCGGTCGTCGCCGCGATTGCCGTCCCGCTCGGCCAGGTCAACCGGGCCATCCTGCCCATCGCCGACGTCATGCTCATCGGTCTGGGCATCCTGCTCCTGGTGGGTATCAACCCGTTCGCGCGGCTGCCTCAGCCATCGCCATCGGCCCTCGGCGGTCGCGGCCCGCTAGTCAGCGCCTTCGGGTACGGTCTCCTCTTCGCACCCATCGCGATCCCGTGCAGCGGACCGTTCATCGTCGGCATCTTTGCGTTCAGCCTGACCATCGGAGATGCTGTTGGCAGGCTGCTGTTCTTCGCCGTGTTCGGCATCGGCTTCGGGTTGCCCCTCTTTCTACTCGGCACGATCGGCCAGGTGCGCGGCGCGCAGTTGGCGCGCGCGATCGTCCGCTACGAACGACCCCTTCAACTTGGACTGGGCCTCATCCTCGTGGCGGTGGGGATCTGGGATCTGACGATCAACGCACCGCTCATCCTGGGATAGCCCGATAGGCACGCCGGCGGCGATCGGCCCGGGGAGCCTATCACCGGTCGAGCGGTGTCCACACCAGGGTCTCCGGATGAAACTGGCTCCACGCGAACCAGAACGCCTCATGCGCCGGAATCTCCTCGCCGCCGCGCAGCTTCGCCCGGAGGCCTCCGCCATCGGCGACGACCTCGACCACCCCCAGCGACACCTCGCGACCGGATGTCAGCGCCGCGGTCGCCTGCTCGACGGGGAATGCGACGGGCTGCCCATCCGGGTCGATCACTCCCAGCACCCGGGTCTGTTTTGGCAACCGCGGATCGGCCTCGCCGATCGGGAAGATGGGTCCAGCATCGTCCCGACCGCCGAGCGGGTCATCGAGATAGGTGCGCCCGATCCCGCCATCCTGAGCCACGATCATGGTGTCCGGGTGGGCCGCCCTCCACTCGCCCCAGGTGCTCACGACGACGCTGGTCTGTTCAAGCACGAATCCGATGTCCTCCAATGGCCCTGAGATCGCCCGTCCGATGAACGTGTCGAACACCGATCCGGTGACGAGGTCGTACATCACCTTGTTCGAGCGTGACAGCAGCCCGGACGTCCGCAGGACGGGCGTCTCGACGCCCTCGGGCACGGCATCGGTCAGGTAGGCCTGCGGGGAGCCGCAGAGGGTGCAGTACGGCATGCCGATGCGCCGCCCGCCGATGGTGATGTTCACCATCTCGTGAACTTCCATGATGTGCTTCGGGAATGCCACCGCTTCGTCGCCCACCACCACGCCGAACACGATGCGGTGGTCGGCATACCAGTCGCCGTCGGCGGCAGGGGTGAGGGCGGGGTCGTCCAGCGCAGGGATGCAGCCGCGGGCACAGGGACTGCGGTCGCCGGCCGGCCGGTCGTCGATGAAGACACCGCCCCACGAGACGAGTCGCCAGTCGATCACCGAGTCGGGATCCGCGAAGAACGGCTCCCAGCCCGGCTCGACGGCCAGATAGAGCGCTGCCTTTCGCTCTCGGTAGTCGGGAGGCGCGGGCAGGTCCCACGCGATCAGGAGGTTCGTGACAGCCAGCCACGCTACCCTTCCGAAGCGATCGTCGCCGCTCGGATTAACACCGGTGAGATCGGTGAAGGCCTCGACGAGCGCCTCTTCCTCGGTCCCGCCCTGGAGGAACCTGAGGAAGTCCGAGATGAACCACGCCAGTCTGGCGTCATCGGACGCGGCCACGACCTGGAGCGCATCCCGATCGAGTGATCTGGGGAGGATCGTCGCGATGAGGCGGTCCACCGCCTCGCTCACGGACGGATCGAGCGGGCCATCCGGGACGTCCGGCGGGTCAGGCCAGCTCACGTTGAGCGTTGGGGTCGCGAGGGCCGGGCTCTCCATCGGCGAGGCCGGTCGGTCGTCCGCGCCGGGAACGGCCCCCGTATCTGCCGTGCACGAGCTCGCAAAGACGAGGATCGACGCGAGCGCGGTTCTTCCTCGCATGATGCCGATGATGCGCTCCGAAGTGTAACGCGGGCATGAAGGCCTACATGTCGTCGCGCCTTCGCTACCTGCGCGGTCCGGAACTTGTCCCTGCCTACGAGGCGCTCAAGGATGGCCACGAGGACGACGCTGAGGGCCATGAAGAGCATGGATGGCGGCCACCGTGGGTCGTCGAAGTCGCGGATGTACGAGAAAGGTCTAGCCAGATCGACAGTCGGCTCTCCCTACCGAGGGTCGCCCCACGAGCCGGCGGTCGGCAGCCAGATGCGGCGCTCGGCGTGTGGCTGCGCCGGAGAGCGTCATCCGCACCGCACTCCGATCCCCTCGGGGAAGTCCGGCTCGGTTGCATCGGCCCCGCGCGACACCACGGATCACTCGGAGGGTCGCATGCGGTCAGCCGACAAGATCCTCGGGAGCGACGATCCAGTCGAACCCGGCAAGCAACGCTCGCAGTGCGACGTCGGCCGTGACAAGCTGCATCTGTCGCCGCTCG
>JACDBS010000179.1 GCA_013694795.1 Chloroflexota bacterium
CGGCCAGCGGCAGCTCGGAGCGAATCGGTGAGGTCACCGCGGCAGTCATCGGCTTCGTGGCCTTGGCGATCACGCTGTGCATGCCGTCGGTGACCTGGTGGGTGGTGGTGAGTGAGACATCGGTCAGGCCGGCGTTGCGCAGCCCTGCCTCGAACTCGGCGTAGGAGAGCGCGCCGGCAATGCATCCGACATACGAGCCGCGCTCGGCGCGCTGCTCGGGCGTGAGCGCGTCGGAGGCCACGATGTCGCTGATGCCGATGCGGCCGCCCGGGCGCAGGACGCGCGCTATTTCGCTGAAGACGGCGGCCTTGTCGGCCGCGAGATTGACGACGCAGTTGCTGATCACGACGTCGATCGAATTGGCGGGCAGCGGGATGGCCTCGATGTGGCCCATCAGGAACTCGACGTTGGTGGCGCCCGCCTCCGCGGCGTTGCGCTGCGCCAATTCCAGCATCTCATCGGTCATGTCCAGGCCGAAGGCCCGTCCGGTTGGACCCACCCGCTTTGCCGAGAGCAGAACGTCGATGCCACCGCCCGAGCCGAGGTCGAGGACCCGCTCCCCTTCGTGGAGATCGGCGACGGCGGTCGGATTGCCACAGCCGAGGGAAGCGAGCACGGCCGCATCCGGCAGCTGGTCGCGCTCGAGGACGCTGTAGAGCCCGGCGCCGATGCCTTCCTCCGGGCCGCAGCATGCACCCGTGCCGGTGGCCGCCTGGTTCGCCGCGAGGGCGTATCGTTCGCGAACCATGTCGTGGATCTGATCGGTCATGCGACCTGGACCAGTCCGGCCAGGCTGGCACCGATGCCGGCCCATCGGCGGCTGAAGTCGGGCGCGAGCGAATACACGATGTTCGTGCCCTGGCGCTCGCTGACGACGACGCCAGCCTCGCGCAGCACCTTGAGGTGGTGGCTGATCGTCGGCTGGCTGACCGTGCAGCATTCGCTGAAGTCGCAGGCGCAGATCCCGTCACTCTCGACCAGCTGGCGCACGAAGGACAGCCGGACCGGATCGGCCAATGCCGAGAGGAGGGCGACGTCGGGATCTCTTCGCTTCATTGTCGGGTACTATATCGATATCCATCCATATTGACAAGTATCAATTCTCGCAGTACGGTCGCCCCCCGGAGCCGAATTGCAGATGCGAAGGAGGTGAGGATTTTGCGCATGGACGACGGATGCTGCGGTGGCGGCGAATGCGCCCTGACTGCTGCTGAACCGATGCGGGCCGGTCCACTCGACCGGCCCGTTCTTCCTTGCCGAACGCGAACGCTACCTTGATGTCGGCTTGATACCGGAGGCCGATGGTCGGCGCGTGAGCATTCCGGGCATGTACCGCGTCCAGGTCGCCGTCGACTGCGAGTGCGGAACGACGGTCGAAGCGTGTGACGACGAGGAGCTTCTCGACGAGCTGCTCGAGCACATCGCCGCCGCACATGAGGCCGGGTTGCGACGCGAGCCGGCCGCGATGCTCGCCGATGCCTACGACGCATGAGACGGCTTCACCGCTGGCTGCTTCGCGTCACGATCCCGCTCTGGATTCACCGGGGCTGAATCGCCCCTGAGCCGACGTCCGCGTTCGCGGCCGCGCTACATTCCCCCGGTGAGACGCGACCGACTTCGGGAGCTCCTCGTGGTCTTCGGCACGCTCGGCGTCATCGGCTTCGGAGGCCCGGCCGCGCACATCGCGCTCATGCGGCGCGAGGTCGTTGAGCGTCGACGCTGGCTGACCGATGCGCAACTGGTCGACCTCATCGGCGTCACGAACCTCATTCCCGGGCCGAACTCGACCGAGATGGCGATGCACGTCGGACGGCTGCGCGCCGGCGGTCGGGGACTCCTCGTGGCGGGGATCGCCTTCATCCTGCCGGCCGCGGCCATCGTCCTGGCGCTGGCCTGGGTCTACGTCACGTACGGGGCGACCCCGACCGGCGAGGCGCTGCTATACGGGATCAAGCCGGTGGTCGTCGCCATCGTGGCCGCGGCGCTGGTCGCCTTCGCACGCACGGCGCTGACCTCCCCCCTGCGCGTCGCCATCGCGCTGGCAGCGGCCCTGCTGTGGATCACGGGTGTCAATGAGCTGGCGCTCCTCGCTGGTGGCGCCATCGTCGTCGCGATCGTCCGATCGGGCACGAGCCATCCGTGGATGGCCGTCGGCGTGGTCCTCCCGGTGACCGCCGCGGCGGCGGCATCGGTCAACCTGTTCACCCTGGGAGCGGTCTTCCTC